>CAYISL010000089.1:0-2535 GCA_964366075.1 uncultured Candidatus Saccharibacteria bacterium | reverse complement strand
CTGCTGGGTTTGATTATCTTTATGGATGGGGTTTGGTTAATGCCTATAATGCGGTTCAGCCCTAATTAATGGTTTTAAGTCAGCGATAGAATTTAAAACTGCTCCGCTTGGGAGCAGTTTTAAATTCTATAAGATTTTCTAAGAAAGGAAATTCTTAACAAGAACAGAAGCCTGTTTTTTTGTTTTAATCCAATGAATTTCTTTGTTACGCTTAAACCAAGTCATTTGGCGTTTAGCATATTGCCAAGTTTCCTTTTCTAGCAACTCAATCATTTGCTGATAGCTGATTAAATTTTGTAAATAACGTGCTACAATCCGATACTCTAAGCCTAATTCATTAAGTCGCTTGTAGCTAAGGCCATTTTTTTGATGGAGATTTTTAACTTCTTGAATTAATCCTTGTTTAAGCCATCTCTCGACACGGAGATTAATTAATTTTCTAAGCTCAGTCGGCGATTTTTTGATGCCGATTTTTAGAGTATCATACGAATCTTTAGCGAATTTATGCGAATTATCCGCGAATATTTTAGGAATAGGAGCGCCGGTTGTTTCAATAATCTCTACAGCTCTAATCAGGCGGCGTTTGTTGTATCGATCAATATTCTGAGCTCGTTCGGGGTCTAACTCGGAAAGCATTTCAAAAAGCTCTTCAGCTGACTTTTTTTCAAATTTTTTTCTCAATTGTCTTTGGGGAGGAACTTTCGGTAGTTGATAATTGTAAATTAAGGCATCAACATAAAAACCAGTGCCGCCGCAGATAATCGGCAATTTGTTTTTTTTAAGAATTTCCGAGACGGCTTTTTTAGCTAATTTTTGATATTGGGCAACAGTAAAAGTTTTTTTAGGCGGAACTAAATCAAGCAAGTGATGAGGAATATTTTCCATTTCCTTCTGAGTGATCTTCCCTGAACCGATATTTAGTTCTTTATAAACTTGTCGAGAGTCAGCGGAAACTATTTCGCCGTTGAACTTTCTGGCGATTTGGACTGCTAAAGTTGATTTACCCGAAGCTGTTGGCCCCAGAATAACTACAATTTTTTTTGGTTTTTCAGAATTGACAGTTTTTACTCCCATTCCTTGATTTCAATGGCATTTTTAGCAGCTTCCAATTCAGCTGTTTGTTTTGAAGGTCCTTCGCCTTCGGCTACCAAATCGTTATTAAGGAATACTCCGACGCGGAAGATTTTATCATGATCTGGTCCGGTTTCAGAAAGGACATTGTAAGTTGGGGTGATGCCTAGTTTTTCTTGAGCAACTTCTTGAAAAAGACTTTTAGCGTCTTTAAAGAGTCCTTCTTTAATAATTTGAGGAAGCTCCTTTAAGACATTTTTGATAATAAAGTTTCTACTTGCTTCTATGCCTTGATCAAGATAGATAGCTCCAACTACTGATTCAAAAGTGTTAGCCAAAATTACTTCTCTCGCCCTTCCTATATCCTTGGCTTCGCCGCGCGAAAGAAGAACAAACTTACCCAAGTCAATATCATTGGCTATTTTAGCCAGCATTTGATAGTTAACTAAGGCTGCTCGGAAAGCAGTTAATTCACCCTCAGGTTTTTTTGGATAATTTTGAAAAAGATATTCAGTTACTATCAATTCCAAAACCGCATCCCCCAAAAATTCTAAGCGTTCATTATGAGAGAAATTCCAGCGAGGATTTTCGTTAAGATAGGAACGATGAGTTAAAGCTTCTTTAGCTAGATCGCTATTTTTAAATTGGATTTCTAACTTTTTCTCTAAGATTTCTAAATTCACAATTAATGAAATATTATTTATGGTTTTTTATTTTCCATTTCTCGATAGACTGTGCCTAAAACACCATTGATAAATTTCCCGGAATTTGGACCGCCAAAACCTTTACCTAATTCAATTGCTTCATTAATGGCTACCTTAGGCGGCACTTCTTTTGGGTCAGCGAAAAGAAGTTCATAAAGCCCAATTCTTAAAACATTACGGTCAACGATGGAAATTTGTTCCAACGGCCATTCAGGAGCAGCTTTTTTGATAATTTCGTCTATATTTTTGATTTTTTCAATAATACCCTGGGCGAGTTTATAGACAAATTCCGGCTCATCAATGTCTGGACCGAACTCTTGTAGATTTCTTTCTATAATTTTCAAAAAATCAATTTTTCTTTTATAAAAATCCCATTCAAAAAGAGACTGAAGAATAATTGAACGGGCAAGGTGGCGGGTAGCCATAGAATATAAAATAAATTCTAATTTCTAAACGCTAAATTCTAAATGAACTTGTTTTAATTTAAGATTTCTGTTTATAAGTACCGCAAAATCGACAGACGCGATGAGGTAAAGTTGGCGCTTGGCAATTGGAACAGACTTTAAGATTTTTTGGCTTCAAACTTAAATGGCTGCGCCGCCGGCCCACTTTTGATTTGGTATGATGTTTTACTGGTACGCCACCCATGCCAATGTGATTAAAATTTACGAGCTCAATGCGAAGTAAATTTTACTATCACATTGAGCACCGAGCACTCAGTATTATTTGCCATACAGATCGGAAGAGCGTCGTGTAGGGA
>CAYISL010000088.1:0-2562 GCA_964366075.1 uncultured Candidatus Saccharibacteria bacterium | reverse complement strand
TTTAAAATGGTAAATCCTCGGGTTTAATTTCCCCAGTTTCTTCCTCGGTTTCGATTATCGGGAGTTCCTCTTTAAGAGGCGCTTGATTTATTTCCCCGGCTGGCGGATTAGTTTCCGAAAATTGGGGGGCGCCAACAGGTCTTGGTCCTAATTGAATACGCTCTCCGATAATCTCCGTAGTTCTTCTTTTTTGCCCCTGTTTATCTACCCAACTGCGAGTCTGAATTCTGCCTTCTACTAAAACCAGTCGTCCTTTATTTAAAAACTGACTAGCGATTTCTGCATTTTTGCCCCAAAGTACGACATTATGAAATTCAGCTTCTTCTTTCTTAGCGCCACTTCTGTCAACCCAGACACGGTTAGTAGCTAATCCAAAGTTAACCACACTCTGTCCTGAGGGTGTTTGACGGAGCTGAGGGTCAGCTGTTAATCTACCTAAAATAAAAACCTTATTTAAATTCATATTTATCCATTCTTATTTTTTTACGGCGACCATCAATTCATTTAGTTTCTTTTCAAGATCACTGTCATCTTCTGGGAGTTGAGGGTGTTCAGGACCTTTCTCGTCTTTTGGTTTTCTTGATTTAGCTTTTTCTTCTCCTTTACTAAGAATGAGAAACCGGAGAATATTAGGGCTAAGGCGGAAATAATCCTTTAGGACTTCTATTTTGTCTGGAGCTATTAGAAATTCCAACCAACCAAAATAGGCCTCAGATTCTTTTTTGATAGGATAAGCCAAGCGCCGCTTTGTAGTCGCCCCCTCAAGTACGATTTCTCCTCCTGATTGTTTAATAAATTTACTGATATTACTAATTTCCGAAGACGCTTCCTCCTCGGTTAATTTATAACTAATAAGATAGCCAAATTCATATTTTTTTTTGTCTTCATCCATGCCAGGTAGTGAAACTACGACTGCACTATTTTACGCAATCGTCTGTTTAATTTATGCCTATACGACTTTATTACCATAATCATTTGTCTTCTCTTGAAAGCCAGATAATAGTGAGTTGCGTAAGTCGTAGTTCTACTACCGGGCATATCAATTATAGTAATAAGTTAAAGTTTAAATGTCAAAAATTAAATGTCAAATTTTTAATTGGGGCAATTTGGTCATTAAGATTTTATTTTCTATAATTATAGAGATATGTCCAATCGTTCAACGAAGCAGATTATATTTGGCACTTTTTATCTATTAATCTTGGTGGTTTTAGGCGGGGTTCTTTATTTTTTATTTTTTCGTCAATTACCAAGTTGTTTTGACAACCGCAAAAATCAGGACGAAGTTGGTATTGATTGTGGTGGTCCTTGTATTTCTTGTGATATTAAGATGGCTAAGTCATTGGAGATTGTTTGGGTTAAGGCTTTTCAGGTAACCAATAAAAAAATTTCCGTAGCGGCTAAAATTCGTAACCCTAATCTTAATGTGGGAGCCAAAAATTTCGATTACAAATTTGATATTTACGGGCCTTTTGGTGTTAAACTACAAACCATCAGTGACAGTTCTTTCATTTATCCAGGTGAAGTGAAGTACATTGTTGGGGCGGGAATAGATTTACCTTCGGCCGAGGAGATTAGCGGGGCTGAGTTCGGGGATTCTAATTGGCAGTGGGTAGATAAAGATAAATTTATAAAACCCGAACTAATTGTTAGGGATCTGACTGCTACTTTTTTGAAGTCTAAAGAAAAATTTTTGGAAATAGCAGGGATAGTCCGCAATGATAGCTCTTATAATTTAGACAAAGTGGGGGTTAATGTGATTATTTATGAAAAAAAGAGCGGCATTCCTTTAGCCGCTTCTAAAACAGAGGTTAAGAATTTGCTAAGTTTACAAGAAGCCCCTTTTAAGTTTATTTTCCCGGAGTCATTTGCCGCTTCTTCGTCTTTAGATTTGGACAAGATTGAGATTACTTTTGAAGCGAAGATTTAAATGATAAATATTTTGAGACGATTGGACTGGTTGTTGATTGTCAGCCTTCTTTTAATGGCGGCTTTCAGTTTAATCAGCCTCTATGGTCTTTCTTATAACGATGTTAAGTCCTTAGAGACTTTTTGGCGACAGTTAATTTGGTTTAGTTTGGGATTCGGAATTTTATTTTTATTTTCTTTTTTTGACTACCGTTTATTTTTAAATTATCGTTGGTTAACGTTAATTATTTATTTTTTAACTGCCCTTTTATTGATAGGAGTACTAATAGTGGCGCCAGTGGTTAGAGGAACAAGAAGTTGGCTAGTTCTAGGACCCATTCAATTTCAGCCAGTGGAGATAGCGAAATTAGCCCTTATTCTTCTTTTGGCTAAATTTTTCTCCTATCGTCATATTGAAATAGCTCTTTCTCGGCATCTTTTAATCTCTTTTTTATATTTTGGCATTTTAGCTATCTTGGTTGCCTTACAGCCGGATTTAGGCTCTAGCCTTATTCTTTTTGGCATCTGGTTTGGAATTGTGTTATGCAGTGGTCTCCCGCGCAAACAATTTTTGATCACTGTTTTAATTTTTATACTGTTGAGCGGATTGCTTTGGCAGTATTTTTTGAAAGATTATCAAAAAGAAAGAATTAACAG
>CAYISL010000087.1:0-2573 GCA_964366075.1 uncultured Candidatus Saccharibacteria bacterium | reverse complement strand
ATGCCCTTTTAAAAATAATCGAGGAGCCGCCGCTTAATGCTTTAATAATTTTAATCAGTGGCTACCCAGAGATTCTGACTCCTACTCTTCTTTCAAGGGTTATAAAAATTTATTTCAAAAAAGTCTCTTCAGAAGAAATTTATTACTGGCTCAAAAAGAGTTTCGGCGTTGATCAAAATTCAGCGAAAAACCTGTCTAAAAAAGCAATGGGTCGACCAGGCTTGGCTTATAACATTTTATATGATACAAATACAAAAGAGCTGGAAAAGTTAGTAAAAGAATTCATTAAAGGCGATATATTCCAAAAACGTAGAGTTATAGAGGAAGTTATTGATGATAACAATGTCTTGGATCGGTTTAATGAATTTTTGGTGCTGGAATTGAAAAAGAATTTATTAATGGAGAAGCCTAAAGTATTGAAAGGAATTCTTAAAAGATTGGCTTATCTGAAACGATTTAATCTTAATAAAAGGCTTCAATTAGAAATTATTGCTAATCAAATATAAATGTCTACTCCACGAAAAGACACGAATATTAAACGAATGTACACGAAAAAAAATACAGATTATTGGTAATATGGATAAAGCTTTTGCTCTAATAGTTTTAGTAATTGTCTTGGGTGTTTTTCTTTATTTTCTTCCCTGTCTTTTAGCTGCTTCTGCTTGCCCCTTGCCCTAAGGCACTGTTTTGTTGGTTTCTAATTCGTATTAAAAAATGGAAGAAATTACTAAAAACTTAGAGAAGGAAACCGCAAAAACAATAGAATTATTTAAGAAAGAACTATCACAGATTAGGACTAACCGACCAACGCCTTTATTAGTAGAGGATATTTTAGTTGATTATTACGGAACGAAAGTTCCTATTAAGCAATTAGGAGCTATTGGTATTAATCCTCCGCGGGAGATCACTATCCAAGCCTGGGATAAAAATGCTCTCCCTTTTGTAGCCAAGGCAGTGGAAACCTCAAATCTAAATGTTAAGCCGGTAATTGATGGGGGATTGGTAAGGATTAACTTACCTGAGTTAAGCGTAGAAAGACGTCAAGAACTGATAATCGTTGTCAAAAAACTTGCTGAAGAAAGCCGCATTAAATTAAGGTCTTGCCGCGATGAGGTAAAAAGGAAAGCTAATAGTTATTTTGCGGAGGGTAAAATTGGGGAAGATGAAAAATTTCGGACCCACGAGAAAATCCAGAAAATGATCGACCAGACAAACACTGATATTGAAAAGATTTTAGAAGCTAAGATAAAAGAAATCAACCTTTAATGATTACTATTTTAATTGTTATTGCCACTTTAGCCTTATTGATTTTAATCCATGAATTTGGGCATTTTTTGAGCGCCAAACTTGCCGGTCTTAAGGTAGAAGAATTCGGTTTTGGTTTTCCTCCTCGGCTTTTTGGTAAAAAAATAAGAGAAACTATTTATAGCCTAAACCTTATTCCTTTTGGTGGTTTTGTTAAAATCTACGGTGAGTCAGAGGAAGCTGGGCCAACTTCAGATACTCTGGATAAAGAGAGAAATTTCGCCTTTAAATCAGTAGGGGCAAGGTCAATGATCGTTTTGGCTGGCACTCTGGCTAATTTTATTTTTGGTTGGATTTTAATTTCTCTTATTTTTTTTAGCGGTTCTCCCACGTTAGCTGATGACAATAATAGACATCAACTTCAAGACATTAAAGTTGTCATCTCAATGGTTGCCCAAAATTCACCAGCCGAATTAACCGGTCTTAAACCGAATGATAGAATTTTAGAAGTAAAAACATCTAATGATTTATTAGTCGTTAAAGAGCTCGACAGTTTTATAAAGTTTATTGAAAAACATAAAGGAGAAAAAATAATTTTTACAATCTCAAGAGGAAAGCAAGTGCTCGATATTGAAGTAGCTTCTAGGGTAAATCCTCCTAAAAATGAAGGTTCAACCGGAATTGCTTTAGCAGAAATCGGCCTTCTTAAACTTCCTCTCTTAAAAAGTTTGACCAGTGGTCTGGCATTTTCTTCTGAGGTGACCGTTACTATTTTAGAAACCTTGGGAGGGATTATTAAGAAAATATTTATCGGTGCTCCTTTAGGAGAAACAGTGGTAGGCCCAGTAGGAATAGTAGGGATAGTTGCTCAAGGCGTTAATTTAGGATTAGTTTATGTATTTAGACTAATTGCTCTTATTTCTTTAAATTTGGCGATCCTAAACATTCTTCCTTTTCCTGCTCTTGATGGAGGAAAATTAGTATTTTTAGGTATTGAAAAGATTAAAGGTTCGCCTGTTTCTAAGAAAGTAGAACAGGTAACTCACGCCGCTGGTTTTGCTTTTTTAATTCTTATAATGGTCATTGTCACTGCCAGAGATATAATGAGAATATTTTAAAGAGTTTTCTCTAAATTTTGAAGCCATTAGGCGAACAAAATTTAGTCAGAAAACCTTTACCCCGCCCTATAACGACTAATGAATACAATGATAAACTTAATACCAAATCTAAATAGGAATACTAATAGCGCAAGGCGGGAGCCGAATAGGCTCCAGTCCCGCCCTTTTAAGAAATTTCTTCTTAAAAGGGCGGGACAAGTCTATTCAACA
>CAYISL010000086.1:0-2585 GCA_964366075.1 uncultured Candidatus Saccharibacteria bacterium | reverse complement strand
TGATTGCCGCTCGAATAACCCTCCCCGCTATTTCTCCGAACGAGAGCCAAAAAGTATTTTTAGCGACTATTTGGCGGACGTTTTGATTCTTAAACAAAAAATCAAAGATTTTTTTTCTCATTTTAAAAAAGACAAAACTGTTCTTCTAATTCCTTCTTTTAAAGAAACTTGAGGTTTCCAGCCAATCTTCTTTTTAGCTAAATCTGCTTTTAAAGCTATTTGATAAACTTCCCCTTCTCTAAAAGGAGCATAAATTGGCTTTATTTTAGCTCTGAAAGATTTAACTACCTCATCAAATATTATTTGATCAGAAATGGGCTTCCCCCACCCTAAATTAAGGATTTCATCTTCCCCTTTTTTAAGGGCAATGACATTAGCTCTAACGATATCATCGATATGCACATAATCTCTAGCTTTGGTGCCGTCGCCGTAGATAGTCGGTCTTTTGTTCGTCCTTAAGAGACCAGAGAAAATAGCCACCACACCAGCTTCGCCCTTGGGATCCTGGCGGGGCCCGTAAACATTGGGATAGCGAAAGATTAAATAATCAAATCCATAGAGCCGGCTATAAAATTTGATACATTCCTCACCAAGAAACTTTGATAATCCATAAGCCGAGAGCGCTATTGGAGAAGTAAATTCATCAGCCGGAATTTTCTTTGGCTGGCCATAAATCGCGCCGCCGGTTGAAGAAAAAATAAATTTTTTAATTTTTACCAAACCGCTGGCTCTTAAAATATTAACAATTCCTAAAACATTAACTTCCAATGTCGGTAAGGGATTTTTTATTGATTTAACAACCTCAGCGATGGCTGCATGATGGTTAACAACTTGAGGTTTTTCTTTTACAAAGACTTTTTCTACCAGAGTGGCGTTTCTAATATCCAATTTATAAAATTTCGCCCTTTTATTTATATTCTGTTTTTTTCCAGTGGAGAGATCATCTATAATTACTACTCGATGCCCGAGATTGATGTATTTATCGACTATATGAGAGCCTATAAAACCCGCTCCGCCGGTAACTAAAATTTTCATAATTTATAAATAAACAATTTAATAGTTTTTAAAACAATACTCAAATCAGTTATCAAATCGCGGTTTTTTAAATAGAAAAGATCGTATTTAAGTTTTTCTTGGGCATCTTCAATTGAGGCCCCGTAGCGGTAATTTATTTGTGCCCAGCCGGTAAGACCCGGCTTTATTAGGTGGCGGACATCGTAATAGGGGATTTTCTTTTTCAAATCCTCTACAAATTCCGGTCTTTCTGGCCGCGGCCCGACTAAGGCAAGATTACCCTGGAAAAGATTAATTAATTGCGGGATTTCATCAAGATGAGTTCGGCGAAGAATTTTTCCTAAGGGAGTTATCCGGGAATCATTAGGTACTGTCCAGCGCGGTCCTTCGATTTCGGCGTTAGGAATCATGGTTCTAAATTTATAGAGAATGAAATATTTACTGCTTTTGCCCACCCGCGTCTGCTGATAAATTATCGGTCCTTTAGGAGAGGTAATTTTTATTAAAACAGCGATTAATAAACAAAGAGGCAGAAAAACAATGCCGGCGATTATGGCGAAAGCAATCTCTATCAGCCGTTTAATTAATTCATAAAGAGATTTATTCCCCTTAGTTACATTTTCTATAAACCAGATTTCTTCTAAAGCTGACAAAGGAACTTTTTGAAAGATGCGTTCGTAAAGTCCTGAAACATCCATAACTTCTAATTCTGGATTTATATTTTCAAAAATAATCTTGGTAAGATGACGTTCTCGTTTAAAATCTAAAGGAAGGACAAGCGTATTAATCGCGTGTTCGCCTATAATATCAGGTAATCGTTTAAGTTCTTCTTCAGTAGCATTTTTGAGCCAAAAACTTACTTTATAGCCGATTTGGGGATTCATTTCTATCTGCTTTATAATTTCTTCATATTCTCTATTATCGCCTATAAGCAACAAACGGTTTAATGGAGAAGCTTTTTGAAGAGTCTGGTTGAAAAATCGGCGCCAGAGAAAAATTAAAATAAGAAATATTACTACAAATAAGAAAAGATTGGTCTTTGGTGCAATCCCGAATTTGGGAATTGAATAGAAAAAGATAACTGTTAAGAGAGTGCTGGCAATAACCGCGCCAATCAAGATCTTAAGGAAGCCCAAAGTGTTTTTTAGGATTCGAGGTTCATAAAGCCCGGCAATATAAAAGATTAAGACCCAGAAAATAAAAACTATACTGAAAGGCTGAAGATGATAAAGTACTAATTCATCCCAAAAACCCCCCCTGTATTTCAAAAGAAGAGCCGCTAAGAGGCTTAAATAAAGTAAAGCGATATCGCCGAAAAGGAGCAAAATCTGTCTTAATCGTAAATTGCTATTCATTGTTAATATGTTAACATCTTAATATGGAGAAAAAAAGAGATTATTTTTTGCTAATTTCTATTTTAATAGCAGTAATATTAGTTGTAGGCTCATTTATTTATAGCACTGGCCGGAAAGTTTCACAAGAAACGGCTGGTATTTCGGTTAGGCCAGAGAATTACGCTTCATCATCTAAATTAGCTAAATCCTCCTCTGCAACGTTTGGAATATCCCTGG
>CAYISL010000085.1:0-2665 GCA_964366075.1 uncultured Candidatus Saccharibacteria bacterium | reverse complement strand
GTGGAAGCGTATCAAGACGGGCATTGGCTATTGAAAATCCTTTAGCTGCCGCCAATTTAAACATAGAAAGAACCGCCAAAATCCAAACTGGTCTTTTCGGTATTGGTATGGCGGCTCCAATAGCTTTTGATACTTTGGGTGAATTAGCTTTTAGTGGAGAAGGAAGAGGTAATAGAACTAAAAGAGCGGGTATGGGAGCTTTAGGATTAGCGGCTAGCGGGGCTGCAATGGGCGGGGCAATGGGCAGCTTTCCTGGGGCGGCAATCGGTGGCGCTTTAGGTGGTTTATTAGGTATTGTTAATGTATTTAAGGAAATGAATACTGTTTTGCCAGAAGTAGAAGCAAGACTTAAAGGGTTAACGGATACCATGAGTCGAAGAGATGAAATGATTCAAGAAGCTAACGTTTTAACTGAAATGGCAGAAGGTTTTACAAGCGGACGAATAAAGGGAACGCCATCTAATCTAAGAAATTTTGCAAATAGAAGATCAAAATTAGCAGGGAATATGAATGCCGCAAATATTCCTATAGAAACACAATTAAAACTTTTAGGAACGGAGGGAATTTTATCTGGAGACCAGTCAAAAATTGGACAATTTGAACCTAGTATAAGACCTTCATCCTTATCTCAAATACGTAATCTTTCTGGTTTCACGCAAATGTTTCGTCATACAAGTGTGTCGGATAAGGATAAGATGGAACAACTAATGTCCGCATTTTTATCCCTAACAACGGATGAAGGTGGTCCGATGTCGGATTTAATTTCTTCGGGTTTTGGTCAAGGACAATTAGGAAAAGTCAAGTTCCCTACGAGTCAAATACTAAATGAGAGATTCGTAAAAGATGAACCTGGAAATTTTGGTCCTTTGGGCGAATTATTAAAATCCGTTTCGGGCGGAGATAAAGACGCTGTGACTAGAGCGATGATAGAGTTTCAAAAAAATCCTGTAATATCTCAAGCTTTTACAGAAAGATTAAGAGGTTTGGGGGTTAATGCATCATCTTTGTCGGCTAATGTATTTGAAGGTTGGAAAGAAGGTCTTCCCGGCGACCAAATAAAGGGACCAAATAAAGATTCTGATTTAAGAAGACTTGCTCTGTTGAGTTCTTTGAGTGGAATAAACGAAAGATCCTTTAATATTGCGGATTCCATGCAAAACATTAGGGCGGGAGATTTTTCCGTTTTCCAAGCTGGAAATCAAGCATCTATTTTACGCGCAGGAATGACTCAAAATCCAGTTCAAATAGCAATGTTGCAAAGAGATTTAGCTTTGCGAGAATTAGAAAAATCGGGCGAGGGATCTTTGAATGCATTAAATATTAAAACTGGAAAAGGGTTGGCGGGTGGGGCTGTAGGATTGATAGATTTATTAAAGACGGGTAAAAATCTTGAAGCTTTTTCTCCGCAAGCTGTCAAATTACAAGGTTTGGCTAAAGATGTTATGTTTGGTGTGCCCGGAGCAGATAAAGCTTTTGCTGGCGAACTTGATAGTTTCAAAAACGCTATCAAAGAGCAAAAAACACTAACTGAAACTGCATCGCCGATAATAGATAATTTAAATAAAGAATTATCAGATTATTCGTCTAGTGTTTTTAATTTAACTAATGCCAATATAGCTAATAAAAAAGCTTTAGATATCACTACCCAAGCTGCCATAGACATGGCGCAAGTCCAAAGTCAAGCCGCCCGATCTGTTAACGACCTTGATAACTCCATGATTCAAGAAATAGCTAATTTCAAAGCGCAACGCGATTCTGGATCATTAGGAAGACAAGCGGTGCAAAGTTATACGATGGGATTAGATCAAGAAAGAGTAAGATTTGGAGCTTTAAGAAGTGGTGGGTTTTTGTTTTCTGACCAAATATCTTCTGGTCAATTAAATCAAGACATTGGGGATATTTCAACGGGTGCTATTGGAGGTAAAGATATAGGCGGGGTTATGGGCAGAGGTCTTTCTAATTCTTTGGCTTTTTCTGTCAAAGATATGTATAGGGATTTAGCACAAGGGGCGGCGGAAGTTGGGAATACATTGAAAGCAAGTTTTAAAGACGCTTTTCTTACTTTCTTGGATGGCAGTAAAAATGCAAGTGACGCCTTACGTAGTCTCGGTCTCTCATTTGCCAACAAACTATTAGATATAGCCGCCCAAGGAACAACTAATCTTCTTTTCGGCGGATTACAAAACTTAGGGTCGGCGGCTTGGGCAGCTTATAAAGCACCTTCTACTGGCGCAACTGGTGGATATGTCACTGGAGGTTCTGGTATTAGAGATGATGTGCCAGCTATGTTAAATGAAGGGGATTTTGTAGTTAAACAAAGTTCGGTTAATAAATATGGGGTTGGGTTTCTGAATAGATTGGCGGGCGGAGGAATGCCGTTGTCTAATTTTGCCCTTAGTGATGAAAACAATCCACAAAACAGAATAAGAATGGATCGAGAGTCTGCTGACCTAAATGCGGTTATTTCTTATCAACAAGCATTAGAGGCATATAATAACGCAAAGAAACAAAGAAGAATTGGGGCTTTAATAAATCTTGGAATAGCTGGAGTTGGGGCGGGAATAGGATATGCCGGACGAACATGGATGTCAAGCGTGAATGCTAATAGGGCTTTGGCAACAAACTCTTATTATGCTGCGCCAGCAAATACGAGTAGTATGAGTTA
>CAYISL010000084.1:0-2680 GCA_964366075.1 uncultured Candidatus Saccharibacteria bacterium | reverse complement strand
TTACTTTCATATTAGGCAAAACCCTCATCAAAGCTATATCTTCTAAGGCCTGATGAGTGGCACCGTCTGGGCCGGTAGCTATTCCCGCATGACCGCCAGCGATTTTTACATTGGAATTGTTATAACAAATAGCGGTCCTAATCTGCTCCCAATTTCTGCCGGGCGAAAAAACAGCATAAGAAGAGATAAAAGGAATTTTGCCAGAAATTCCTAAACCAGCGGCAATGGCCGCCATATTCTGTTCAGCAACACCAACTTCAAAAAATCTTTCGGGAAATTTTTGGGCAAAGTCTTGGGAGCGAGTTGATTCTGTAACATCGGCACAAAGCACTACTACATTCGGATTCTTTTCACCGGCGATCACTAAACCCTCGCCATAGCCATCGCGAGTAGCTTTCAGTTCTATATCATCAGTAAAAATTTTTTCTGATAATTTAGCTTCTGTTTTAATCATTATTGAAAACTAATTGCTTCGCAAAAATTCGGCTGGAAATATTTATTAAGACAAACAGGATAAAGTTTTGCCGATTCAATATTTTTATTCCCCGTGTCAATCTTCACTTTTAACAACCCTCCTTTCATCGTCTCCCTTGAAAAACCTTGATCAAAAACAAAATTCCCCAAACTGTAAGCGATATATTTGTTTCTGTACTCTTTAAGCGATTGAACTGTATGGGGATGATGACCCACTGCTAAATCAGCGCCACTGTCAATCGCCAATTGAGCTAATTTTTCTTGGCGACTATTCGGAATTTTTTGGTATTCCTCTCCGAAATGGAAGGAAACAAGGACAAAATCAGCTTCTTCCTTAGCTTTTTCGATTGCTAATTTTATTTTATCACTATTTGCAATCGCTATACCAGCTTTATCTTTTGTTGCCTCAAAATAAGAAAGGAAATCTGAAAAAGCCAAAAAAGCGATTTTAAGCCCTTTTGCCTCTAAGATTTTCGGCTGATAAGCTTCGGCTTCATTAAAGCCAGCGCCGATAGCGCGAATTCCGCCATCTTCTAATCTTAAAATAGTGTCTTTAAGCGCTTCTCTGCCCCAGTCGCCGACATGATTATTAGCGACGGACAAAACATCAAAACCGGAAAAAATTAATCCTTCAATGCCCTGAGGCGGCATCCGGAAAGAATAGATACTCCCCAAATCCTCACCTTTATCAGAAAGCGGGCCTTCCAAGTTTCCAAATAACAAATCCGCCTTTTGGAGCTCATCCGCTATTTTTAAAAAAGGAAAACGAAAATCGGATCCCCCGAATTTTTGAATAATTTGATAAACCCCCCGGTCAAGAATAATATCTCCTACAAAGAATAAAGTAATTGAGGGGGAATTTTTAAATGAAGATAATGATGCTGAAAAATTTTCCTGGATAGGCACGGCGGTTTCGACAATAATTTTCCTTGACCAGATATCCTTTTCAACGCCTCTAATTAAAACACCTAAGCTGACGCTTAAAATAACCAACGCTCCTCCTAAAATGAGCCTTTTAAAATTCATTTATTTCTTGCTTTTAATCTTCCTGCCTAAAACGCTTAACTCTTCTAAGGCCTTTTCTGTCTCCTCTTTGGTTAAAGGCCGGCCGTGCCAGAGATAATCCTGTTCCATAAAACTCACGCCTTTCCCGGGAATAGTATAGGCAATAATAACAGTCGGCTTCTCGTAGATGGCTTTAGCTTCGTTAATAGCGTCTACAAACTCTTCAATATTATGGCCGTCGATTTCTAAAACATGCCAGTTAAAAGATTCATATTTCTGGCGCAAAGGCTCTAAGGGCATTACCTCTTCGGTAAAACCGTCTATTTGGATATTATTTCTGTCAACAATTACCGTAAGATTGCTTAATTTATATTTAGCGGCAAACATCACCGCTTCCCAGTGGTTTCCGCAATCGTGTTCGCCGTCAGAGATTAGGCAATATATGCGATATTTCTTTTTATCTAATTTGGCAGCGAGCGCCATTCCAATGGCTTGCGATAGCCCCGAACCTAAAGGACCAGAGGTGGTTTCCAGCCCCGGTAAGCTTTCCCGATGAGGGTGACCTTGAAGTCGGGAATTTAATTTTCTTAAAGTTTTTAATTCTTCAATTGGAAAATAGCCGGCTCTTGCCATGGCCGCGTAGCGGACCGGACAAATATGGCCATTGGAAAGCACTAAGCGATCTCTTTCCGTCCAATTGGGATTTTTGGGATTGTGATTAAGAAGATAAAAATAAAGAGCACTAAAAATATCCGCCATTCCCAAAGCGCCGGCTGGATGACCAGAACCGGCTTCAAATAGCATTTCCACCACGTCCTGCCGCAGTTGATTAGCCATCTCCTCCAAAAATTTTATTTTTTTGTCTGTAAGTTCCATCTAAATATTCCTTAATTCATTAAAAGCTTGCTGGGGCATTGCGCTGTTAAAAATATACGATCCCGAAACAACTATATCCGCGCCGGCTTCTTTGGCTAATTTAGCGGTTTCCGGATTAATGCCGCCGTCAACTTCTATTTTTAAATTCGGGAATTGGTCTTTTAAGGATTTAATTTTTATTAAAACATCTACCATAAATTTTTGCCCGCTTTTCCCCGGTTCCACGCTTAAAATATGAATCAAATCAGCTTTTAAAATATAAGGATTAAGAACCGAAATTGATGTTTCCGGAACGATGGATAAGCCTACTTCCACACCTCTTTGA
>CAYISL010000083.1:0-2740 GCA_964366075.1 uncultured Candidatus Saccharibacteria bacterium | reverse complement strand
TTATAATCTCTTTGGTAATTCCTACTACATCTTCGAGTGTTAAAAGAGATGAATTCGATTTTAAATTCAAGCGCTGGTTAATCTTAAAACGACCAACTAAAGCTAAATCATAGCGGTCTTTTCTAGAGAACATTGCTGAGACCAAATTTTTAGCGTTCTCCGGAGTAGCCGGGTCACCTGGACGAAGCCTCTTGTAGATCTCTATGTAACTTTCGGTTTCACTCTTAGCTAAGTCTTTCTTAAAAGTATGTTCAATATATTTAATTTCTCCACTATCTACCTCCTTGAAAGTTTTTAAAATATCTTCTTCTTTAATTAACCCGAATATTCTCAAGAGCGAGGTTACTGGAACCTTTCGCTTCCGATCAATTCTGACGGAAATTACATTATCAGGATCAGTTTCGAACTCTAACCAGGCCCCCCGATTAGGAATAACTTTAGCTCCAAATAACTTTCTGCCTCTAAAAACATTCTTAGTGAAGTAGACCCCGCTTGAACGGATAAGTTGGGAAATAACTACTCGCTCAATACCATTGATAATAAAAGTTCCCCGCGGAGTCATCATGGGGAAATCTCCAAAATAAACTTCCTGCTCTTTAACCGACTTAGTTCTTTTATTGACTAATTTTAGACGCACCCGAAGAGGCGCCTCAAAAGTTAAACTTTTCTCTCGGGCTTTATCTTCGTCATATTTAGGTTCGTCAAAATAATAATCTAAAAAATAGAGCTCTAAATCTTTGGCTCCATAATCTTTAATCGGAGAGATTTCATCAAATAGTTCTCTCAGCCCCTTTTTTAAAAACCATTGGTACGATTTAAGCTGAATCTCAATTAAATTAGGAAGTTCAAGAAAAGTGCCAGGCTGCGTGGAAAAAATTTTAACCGGTGATTTTTTCATAAAAAAGATAGGCGGATAGAAATTCTTTTGCTAAGTAGTCTGGCAGTGGCGATGTTTAGTTTTTGGTCTTAGCTAGATAGAACAATTTCCTAAAAAATAGCAATAGCCACTACCTAAAGGAAGAGGGTACTTTTTCTAAAAATGAACGAAAAATAAAACTCCAAGTTTCAGAACTTGTTTTCTTAAATTTCGCCTTATTAAATTTTCTCTAAAAAACTCCCCTCAGATGAGTTATCCACTATAGATAATAGTAAAGTTCATTTTAATCCAATTTAGAAATAGTGTCAATACCCCATTTTTCAACTGGGGATAAGTTTTGAAAGTCCGTATTGGTTTAGTTTTTAATTAATTTTTAAATATTTTGATCGGTTAAAATTGTGTTCTTCTAAACTTTTAGAAAAAATGGTTTTTTTGGTTACTGGATCAGAAAGATAATACCAGTATTTACTTACGAGAGGCTTTAAGGCGGCTTTAATAGCGCTCAAGCCAGGGTTAGCAATCGGCGATGGTGGTAAGCCTTGATATAAATAAGTATTAAAAGGAGAATCTAGGTGGAAATCATTTTTGGATAATTCTTTTGTTGGGCAATTTTGGTATTCCCCTTTACATTTAACATAAACAACTGTCGCATCAACCTGTAAAGGGAAATCACTTTCTAAGCGCTTTTTTAAAATACCAGCAACTAAATAGCGATCCGAATCTAAAATCACTTCCTTTTCTATTAAAGAAGCCAAAATAACAATCTTTCTCAAATCGCTTTGGCTAGATTCTATGAAAGGAAGAACTTTTAGTTGAAAATTTTTGATCATTTTTTGGGCTGCTACCTTAGCTCCGGAATTACGGAAAAAGCGATAAGTGTCTGGAAAGAGATAGCCTTCCAATGATCTGGCGCCACTTAAAAAAGAAAACTCCTGAGCTAATTCATTTGGAGAAAATGCATAAAGTTTACCTGAAATTATTATGCCAGCCCCAGATAAAAGCCTATCAATATCTTTAAGAGAAAAACCTTCGGGAATTGTTACCGCTACCTCTTCTTGGGGCCCCTGCCAAAGTTTTTTAACAATTTCTCCCAAAGTCATCGAGGGGCTAAAAAGATAATTTCCGGGTTTTAAGCTCAGGGCTCGGCCAGTTAAAACTGTATAGAACTTAAATCTCAAAAGACTGGTGATTAAATTTCCCTCCTTGAGAGTCTGGCCTATTTCCTTCATTCCCCAGCCAGGCTTAACTTCAAATTCCTGCCAATTTTCATTTTGGCTTGCAGGTCTGGCGGCTAAAATAAAAACATTGAGGAATAAAATTCCTATGATAATAAAAATCGCAATAAGACTAAAATAAAAGACTTTTTGATCTACAATTCTCAAATTGTAATTTCCAATTATAGCTTCGTTCTAACAACAATGCTCTGTATTATACCCAAAATAGCAAAATTAATCAGCAGGTTAGAACCGCCGTAGCTGAAAAAGGGAAAGTTAATACCAGTAACTGGTATTAACCCCAAATTCGAGCCGACGTTCATTAATAATTGTAATCCCAACATTATTACCGAGCCTAATATAAAAAGTCTAGCAAAATTATCTGGAGCGGCTCGACCGATTTTAAGGCATCTTAAAAGAAAGAGAGTAAAAATACCGATTAAAAACACGCCTCCAAAAAATCCCCATTCTTCAACAAAACTGGCAAAAATGAAATCGGTTTTAGTCTCAGGCAAAAAACCTAATTGGCTCTGGGTCCCTTGAGCAACACCTTTGCCAAAAAAACCGGCCGAGCCAATGGCAATTTTAGCCTGAATCACACTGTAATTAATGCCTAAGGGATCTCTATTGGGGTTAAAAAAACTGTTAA
>CAYISL010000082.1:0-2754 GCA_964366075.1 uncultured Candidatus Saccharibacteria bacterium | reverse complement strand
GCCATTGAGGTAATCTGCCTTAGGGTAAGCCAAAAGCCACCTTTAGCAAGGTAAATATTATCGGTGTTGGTGTACTTTTGAGACTTCCTTAAGAGTTGACAAAGAAAATTTTTCATTTCCAAAAACCTAAGTCACGACTGATTAGTTTTTCTAAACTTTTGATATCCTCCTCATAGACGCTATAAAGATATTTGCGTGTTTTTTGATCTAATTTAGGAAGGTACATAAAAAGGGAAAAAGAGGTGGCGGATTTTATGAGACCGTATATTTTAAGCCAGCGCAGTATTTTAAGTATTTTCTGCCCCTTTGTATTTTTTTGAATTTGTTCGCGAAGTTTGCGCATAGTAATTTCTTCCCTTGAGTTTAGGTCATTTTTGTAAGCGTTTTGCGGTATAAACTCGCGATTTACTCCCAAAAATTGATAAATTTTTTGGATAAATCCTAGCGGGTCTTTCTCAATATCTTCGTAAATTAAAACTAAGATATTCTCTTTCGGAAATAATTCAAAATACCTTTTTAAATGTTTGTAATAAAACCCATCTCCGATTATTCTCGGCTCTATTTCCGCGGCTTTCCCAAAAGTTTTAGGCCGTTCTTTATTTCCTAACCCTCGCCATCTCGAATAATAACGTTCAAAAGCCCCCTCTATCGGGTTTCTTAAGGAAACAATAATTTTAACTTCCGGGAAGTGTTTTTTTATCAGATAGTGGCTATCTTGGTCAGAGAGATAACGGGTGCAGAATTCTCCTTTGATGGTTCCCGGGGGACAGTGGGTGTAAAAAGTTTTGTACCAATCCATTCCTTTTTCATAATTACCACCACCAAATTCCCACCACCTTTTTCCGAGAAAAGCCGTTTCCTTCTTCAAGGAGCAGCATATTTGAGGATGTTCTCTGAGACAATAAAAGATCCAGGAAGTTGCCGATTTTCCAGCTCCAATTCCAAGAAAGTCTATTTTGAAGTCGTTTTCCATGAATAGTTTTTATTCCCTTTTAAAAAATAATTGCAAGGTTTTTAATAAAATTCCCAGGTCTAAAACCAAAGACCTGTTTTTCAAATAATATAAATCATATTGGAATTTCTCCTGGCTGTCCATGATTGACCGACCGTATCTGAACTTGATTTGGGCCCAACCGGTAAAGCCCGGTTTGATTAAATGGCGCACATGATAGTGGGGGATTTTCTTTTCCAGTTCTTCAACAAATTCCGGTCTTTCCGGTCGGGGTCCCACCAAACTGATATCTCCCTTCAAAACGTTAATCATTTGGGGGAGTTCATCAAGATGGGTTTGCCTTAACCATCTACCAACCTTGGTTATTCTGGGGTCCTCTTTTTTTGCCCAGATAGGTCCAGTCTTTTCTTCCGCGCCGATTTTCATAGATCTAAATTTGAAAAGAAAGAACGGTTTTTTGTCTTTGCCGATTCTTTTTTGGCGATAAATTACTGGGCCGCCGTCTCCTAATTTTACCAAGATGGCAAGTAGTGGCCAAAAAGGGGAGCTGAGCGTCGTTAAAATTGCTGCTAAAATTAAATCTTCCCCCCTTTTTATTTTGTCATAGAATTTTCTTTCCCCCTCTCTCAGATTTTCTAAAAACCATTTTTTTTGTAAAAAGGTGGTAGGTATTTTTTCGCAAAATAATTCATAGGCCTGGCTCCAGTCCAAAAAGATTATTCTCGCCTCCAGGCATTGGTAGAGATTCTCCAATAAATCAAAATCAGTTTCAAAATCTTCGGCAACAATTAGGGCGCTGATTTTGTTCTTCTGAATTTTGGAGAGTAAGTTCTTGCCATCGCTGAAATTAGCCTTTAGTCGATATCCTAAATAAGGACGAGCGGCTATTTCTTTGCCCAGGGCTTTAATTTTAGGTAAATCTTTGCCCAGAATCGCTACGTTGTTGAAAAAACGGGAAGAAAACAAAAGACCAAAAAGTTTCCGCCAAATCAAAAATAAAACTCCAAATATTAAAACATTTAAGAGCAGATTGGTTTTAGGAGTAATGCCAAAAAGAGGCACTAAGTAAAAAAAGACCATCCCCAATCCAAGCCCGCAAAGAATTGCGCCAAAAATTTTAGGATAAAGTAACACCCTGATTCTGATGGCGCCAAGATCATAGAGGCCGAAAATATAAAAAATAACTAACCAGAAGAAGTATAGGATTGAAAATGGGAGCAAATGGCCCAACATAATCTCCCAATTGAACTTGTCCCAAAAACCAAAAAAAACCGTTCCGAGCAGTGAAAGGTAAAGTACGACGATATCTCCTAAAAAAAGAAAAATCTTCCTCGGACCCAGGGTGGTTGGCATCGCTTCTATCTTATAACGGTTTACAATATTTTTCAAATCGTATAAAATGATTATAATGGGAAAACAATCAAGGGATAAATGGCAAAAAAGAAACGAGATAAACGGGGAGGGGGCCGGTACTTTAACTCCCCGATTAGGTTTAGAAAAAACCTGCCTTTTTATTATCAGGTGGAGCGCTTATTTGGTTTTATTCGCCCCTTTAATAGTCAACACGCAATTCTTTTTTCCGTTCGTTGCTCCTAAAACAATTTTTTTCCGCATGGTGGTTGAAATCATTTTAGCGGCTTATATCTTTTTAGTGATGAAGAATAGAATTTATCGGCCCAGAATTAGCGCCTTAACCGTCGCTCTCGCTCTTTTTGTAGGTATATAAATTTTAGCTTCTATTACCCGCATAAACTTACATAAGATCGGAAGAGCACTAGTCTGCACACCAGTCACGTGAAACG
>CAYISL010000081.1:0-2803 GCA_964366075.1 uncultured Candidatus Saccharibacteria bacterium | reverse complement strand
ACTTGGCAGACCCGTTGTTCTGATACATGGTGATGATCAAATTAATACATCTGATCTGGTAGGCGGTGAGCATGGCTATAGATATCGTAAATTAGTTGATAATTTTGTACAGCGAGTTCTTAAAGTAGATGAAAGCATGACTAAGCAATGGGTTGATAACCGTTTAACCATTGCTTGCAAGAATGGCTTTACTCTGATTTATGATGAATTCACCCGTTCAAGGCCAGAAGCTAATAATATTCTTCTTTCGGTTTTGCAGGAGAAGATAATGGATTTACCTTCCGCCCGAGAAGGCAGCGAAAGCTATTTAAAAGTTCACCCAAATTTTTCTGCTATTTTTACTTCTAACCCCGAAGAGTATGCAGGAGTTCACAAGAGTCAAGACGCTTTACGCGACAGAATGATTACCGTTGATCTTGACTATATGGATAGAGAAACTGAAATAGAAATTACAAGGAAAAAATCAAAGGCCGATAGAAAAGACACCCAAAGAATAGTTGACATTGTAAGAGATTTAAGAAATTCCGGTCAATATGAGTTTGCCCCTACAATCCGAGGAGCGATAATGATTGCTCGTTCTCTGAATACTAATGGTTGTAAAGTTTCTGCCCGTGATCCTAAATTTATTAATATTTGCAAAGACATATTGGCCTCGGAAACCAGTAGATTAGGAACAAAGACCCATTCAGAAAAAGTTAAAAATTTAGTCGCCAAATTAATAAGAAAGCATTGCTCTAACGGATATTGGCCCTTTCGAAGCTTAACTTAAATATCTGGATTTATTAATTCAACCCTTTCTTAAAATTATTGAATAACTAAATCTATTAAATTTAAATGAAAACCTTATCTGAAATTAACAACCTTCACGATTTAAGGTCTATCCCCAGAAACAGAAGGAGCGCTAAACCAGCCTTATCAACGACCGCCATCTTGAATTTATATATGGCTAGAAATGAAAGAGACAGAATGATTAAAGAGAGGATGAGATTATTGAAAAGAAAAAACCAAATCGACATAAGATTAACAGAAATAGAAGAAGAAATGGACGAATCCTTAAAAAATAATCAAAAACTTGCTAAAGGAATGAGAGGCAAACCCCTTAAAGAACCGGAGGAAAAAAAAGGAAAAAGAGGGAAACTATCAAGTATAATTTTAGGATATTAAAATCTTATCCTAAAAATTTCAAAAATGCCCAGCACTGAATCAGAGGTTATTCAAACTATTTTAAAAAGAGGCGGCAAGGCTACAAAAAGAGATGTCGTTAAGGAAGTCGGCATTAGCTTTGGCTATCTCGATATAATTATCCGCAGCTTAGAAAGAAGTGGGTTAATTAAGTTTAGCAATAACGCTTATTCTTTAACTCCTTTAGCCAAGAAAAAATCAACCGAGTCTATCCAAAAAGCGAGGAAGGTTGGATCAAAAGCAAAAAGGAAAAGGGGACGTCCGAAGAAAAGAGGGCGTCCGAGGAAAAGGGGGCGCCCAAAGAAACAAAAGGTAAAATCTAAAGATAATAATGGACCCAAAATTAAGTTGACAGAGCAGACCCCGAAGGAGAGCAAGCTCCCTACGGGGCAGGCAGAAGAATCAAAGAAGTCGCCGGTAGAAACTTTACTAGAACAGCGGATCGGGGAGTTAAAAGAAGGAGTAGTAGAGGCAGAGAAAAAAATTGAGGAGGGCGCAAGAGAGATAGAGGCAAAAATAGAAAAAGTAAAGCCGGTAGCAGGGAAAGTGGAAGAATTACCTCCATTAATTTTGCGATTTGGCAGGTTTTTATTTTCTACCGGCAAGAAGATTTTTGATAAAACGCGGAGTAAATTAATTTCTACACCATTATGGGTATCAAAAAAGTACAAAAATTTGAGGGAGAGCAGAAAAGAGAAATAAGAGCTAACATTTTTGGTCTTGTAGCCAACCTATTCAAGGGAATGGGAAATATTTTTGGTTCTGCGATTCAAATGGAAAAAAACAGATTAAACGAGCACATCATAATCAGTCAAATAGAAGGAAAAACAAGAAGTGGTAAAAAATTGAAAATGCAATACGGGGTTCGTACCAGAATCGGACTTGATAATTTTATTAATCGCGACAAATTAAAATGAATTCTCAAGATTTTCAGATATTAAAATATATTTTTAATCAAGGAGGGCAAATAAAGGTTCAATTGATTGCTCTGAAAAATAATGTAAGTACTGACTATGCCTATCTTGTTTGCCGTTCTCTTGAAAGGGCGGGCCATATAAGTTTGATTCGGTCAAACTTATGCCATTTAACATCAAAGGGTTTAGATTTTTTTAAAGAAGATTCTGAAAAAACAGAATCAATAAACAATTTTTGGTCATCAGAGGGTTTAGGCACAAAAAACATAAATAATCGGGAGGCTAATAGTGATAACAAGGAACTAATCCTTAATTTGATTAAAGCCGGGTATAAAACCGTTGCGGACCTAGCTTCAGCCCCACTGGCCAAACTAACTCAAAATTTTAATATCGGTGTTAAAAAATCAGCAGAGTTAATTAATAAGGCAAGAGAAAGATTAAAAAATGATGGGAATGCCCACGAATCAATAGAATCAATAGACAATGCCTCTAAATAAATTACTAGATAAAAAATTGCAGTTTATTTTATTTGGAGGAAAGGGTGGGGTTGGAAAGACAACTATGGCGGCTGCTTCATCAATGGTTTTTGCTGCTAGCGGCAAGAAAACTCTGATTTTCACTACCGATCCGGCGCCGTCATTGGGAGATAGCTTGGAACAAAAATTGTCCAATGAGCCCGTAAAAATTACCGGCGTTGAAAATCTGTG
>CAYISL010000080.1:0-2936 GCA_964366075.1 uncultured Candidatus Saccharibacteria bacterium | reverse complement strand
TCAACACGAAGTAGACCACCTTAATGGAATTCTCTTTATTGATAAAGCCACTAATATTAGAACAGCGAATTATGAAGCACGAAGCAAGAATAAAGAATTTTAAAAATATTCTAAATTCATGATTCCAGATTCAAAATTCATCTTTTTTGGGACGCCGGAATTTGCGGCTATTATTTTAGATAAACTTACTAAAATCGGTTTTATTCCTGAGGTAGTTGTCTGTAATCCAGATCGGTTAGTAGGTAGAAAAAAAGTAATCACTCCGCCGCCAGTGAAAATGCGAATAATGAATTATGAACCAAGAATTAAGAATCTAATTAAAATTCTCCAACCAGAGAAATTAAATTATTCATTCTTCACAATTCTTAATTCATCATTCAACTTCTTTATCGTGGCAGCTTATGGGAAAATTATTCCCAAAGAAATATTAGAACTGCCTCGCTTAGGGGTAATTGGCGTTCATCCATCGCTTCTACCAAAACTCCGTGGCCCCTCCCCTATTCAAACAACTGTTCTCAATGGCGAAGAAGAGACTGGCGTAACATTATTTTTACTTGACGAGAAGGTAGATCACGGTCCTATTCTCGCGAAACGAGAATTAGAAAATTACGAATCGCAATCCGCGACTTTTGATGATTTAAATCGGAAACTGGCTGAATTAGGAGCTAATTTAGTTATCGAAACTCTTTCTAAATGGCTAAAGGGAGAAATAAAGCTCCTACCTCAAGATGAAACTAAAGCCACTTATACAAAGATGATTAAAAGAGAAGATGGCGAAATTGACTCCAAAGAAGAAACGGCTCAGGAAATTGATCGAAAGATACGAGCTTTGAATCCTGAACCAGGCACCTACTTAAGAATTAAGAATCAAGAATTAAGAATTAAGAATGTTAAAATCTTGAGAGCTAATTTAGTATCAATTGATGATAATGATGATAAAATTTCCCCCCCGAGAAGAGAGATTGGCAATTTTTTAATCCAGAATCAAAAACTTTATTTAAAGACCAAAACAGGGCTTCTAAAGATTGAAATTCTCCAGCCTGAAGGAAGAAAACCAATAACCGCAAAAGATTTTATCAACGGCTATCTCTCAACTTAAATTCCCCTATCCTACTCCTAAGTTTCCAAAATTATCTTTTTCGATCTGAATATCTTTTTCAGATTTTTTCTGCATCTGTTTTTTTCTAAAGCGCCGATAAATAAAGTAAACTAACAAACAAAATAGAACTACAATTAAAATAATAATATAGAAGAAATATTTAAGTATGAATCTTATTACGTAATTAAACCAACTATCTACCTGAATCGGTAAAACTTCGGTTGAAGAACTGAATGCGCCTTCTTTGTCTTTTGCCACCGCTGAAACCCACCATTGCCCTTTTTCTAGCCCCTCTTGGTAGAAAGCCTGCCATTTCCCTTTTTCATCGCTGGCAGTCTCAAAAGTTACTATTTTAGATTTAGAATCTTTTTGAAGATAGAGAACGATTTGAGTATTGGGGATAGCTGTTCCCTCAATTAGTAAAGCTTCTCGCGGCAAGTAAACCAAGGGAGAATAGTTAGTAATTTTGGGAGCAGCAATCGGTTCCGCTGGCAAAGGCAAGGACGAAGTTGGAGTAGTAGACGGCGTCGGAGCTAAAGGTTCTGTTTTTTTAGGGAGCAATGTATACTTGCCCCCGCTAACGCTGGTTAAAATATTAGTCCCGAGACCATCGTTGGCTAAAACCGAGCTATTGGCAATTTCTAGTAATGCTCTACCAGTCTGTTTAGCTCGGAAAGTTATTGATAAAAGTTTTCCGGCTGAACCAGTGAAACCAGGATTTAAAGCTAACCCCTCAAACTGCACAGCGCCTGTTTTATTAGAAAATCTTGGGTTCTGGACCCAGAGATTTACAATTGAGGCGCTTTTTGGTAAAGAAACTACCTCTAATTTATCTAATGGGAAAGTAACGGTCCCTTGAACAGCATTCATTGCCTGGTCGGGGCTGGAGACATAAACTGCGACTGTAAAATTCCCTCCGACGGTAAAATCTCCTGAAGCCGGAGATAAATATAAAGTAGCTGCCTGAACCGCCAACACAGAAAATAGAAAATAGAAAGTAGAAAGTAGAATAAAAAAACTAATTTTTGATTTTTTATTTTCGCTATTTTTTATTTCCATTTTATTTCTAAGTTCTAAATTCTACTCTACTTTTTATTTCTTTTAAGCAAGCGCCAAATGATAAAAGCCACAGTTCCGCCACCAAGTAATATCATCAACCAAAACCTAAAAGTTAAAAAGATTGGACGGATCTTTAGGGGTGCAATACGTGTTTCTCTTATATTGCCAGCTTTATCTACAGCTCGGACAATAATCTCATTATAAAGCCATTGATTTTTTAAAAGATAAGGGCTATTGGTTTTTACAAATTGTCGCTGGCCTTCTTTAATTTCGTAATAATCTATTCCGGAAATTTTATCCTGGGCGTTGAAGATTAAAAAGTATTTGTTTTTAGCGATTTCCGGCAGCTGAACGATCTCCGGCTGGAATGGTTCGGGCGGTTCTTTATCTATCTTGATATCCGACTTAACGATTGGCAAGGATTCGGAGATTTTATAATGAGCGGTTTTCAAACTTAAAGACGCTGCTGTGCCATAGCCGTCATTAAGTAGAACCTTAGCTGATTCAAATAATAAATCAACACTTCCCTCTTTCTTGGTTTGGAAAATCAGAGATAGGATTTTACCGTTCTCACCCCAATAGCCGCCGGGGATTATGCCAGCGAATTTTATCGCTCCGTTGCCCGATAATACTTGAGGTTTTTCCATCCATAGATTAATAATCGATCCGCCTTCGCGAATTTCTTTTAAAAACAAAAAATTGGAAGGAAAATTGATGGTTCCTTCAACAGAGTTAATATCTTCCTTTTGGGTGTCTAAGAAAATCTCTGCTTCAAAGA
>CAYISL010000079.1:2137-3066 GCA_964366075.1 uncultured Candidatus Saccharibacteria bacterium | reverse complement strand
GCCGCTAACCCTCTCATCATTTGCGAGTGATCGCATCCGCAAGCCGCTGTACCATCTTCTTGTGTCAATGTTTTTACGCCGCAGCAATATTCACAAGCAATCGAAGCTCCTATTTTTTTATATCGCTCCAGTTCAGCCTTAGTAAAATCAGTCAGGTCTATTTTTTTACCCTCAACGCCATAAGTCGGATCAAGTGGAGCAACTTTGTCGATGGCATCTTGAACCTTGTCAAAAGTAATACCAAACGCTTGACCATAAACCGCCGGAGTGCCTGAAGGCATAAACGATTTTTTTATGGCTTTAAATTTTAAATAAGCAGTTGCTTCATCTGGAGGATTTTTTTGTCCATTAAAGTTAAAATAACCGTAAACTACTGTCCCGCCGATAATTACTCCTATCAAAAATAAAGACAAAAAGGGGATTAGTGATTTAAGGCTCTTTTTTTGCTTTTTCATTTATTAAATAATTTTGTGACCTTTAAAATTTCGTCTACCATTTCCTGTTTCCTTTTTTCATTTTTTGTCCCTATTGCCGTTTTGAAACAAGTATTGAGATGATTTTCCATCAACATCTGATGAGCTGACTTCAAGAGCCCTACCGTTGCCAAATTTTGCTGCATAATATCAATACAGTATTCATTGGCTTCGACCATATTGATGATTTTGGAGATTAAGCTTTGGGCTTTCTTAAAATTTATGAGGGTTTTTTGTTTTCGAGTAGTCATATTTTTCGACACCCGTACCATAGGTATAGGTCATATAATATCAATTAGAAAATACTTGTCAATAGCCAAATTTACTTTTGATGATATCTGTGCTAAATTACAGATGTAGAAGCATTAAGTTTTTGCGGGATTAGTTGATCGGTTCAACGTCAGCTTTCCAAGCTGAATAGAGGGGTTCGACTCCCCTATCCCGCTCAAAGCGCCT
>CAYISL010000079.1:0-2127 GCA_964366075.1 uncultured Candidatus Saccharibacteria bacterium | reverse complement strand
GGGGATAGAGCATTCGCCTTCTAAGCGGATGGCCGCAGGTTCAAATCCTGCCAGGCGCACAAAATTTGGTAAAATATAAACATGGTGACTGTAGCTTAATGGTAAAGCACTTGCCTGTGGAGTAAGAAACGGGGGTTCGATTCCCCTCAGTCACCCTTCGATAAACTCAGGGCTATAGCCCACGGTTTTTTCCTCAAGAAAATTTATTACTTTTTCATGGTTAATACAATCTTTAATTAAATATTTCATTGAATTGATCCTGATGAAAGCGTCAAAACCTATTTCGTTTTTGGTTAAATTAAATAGAATTTATTGACGAAAGTGATAAAATTGCTTCATGAATATTGAGAAATTTCTTCCAAAGGAGATGTCTCTTAGAGGTTTTGCCCCATTTCTGGATAGAATAAAAAAATCTTTGGTTAAGAAAGAAACCCCTCCGGTTAATAAGGAATTTTATAATTCAGATAAGTCAAGAAGATTTGTATTCGATGAATGGAGAGGAGAAGATAATTTTAGGCAACTAGATATACGTTTGATTGTTAAAGTCGGAGATGGGTGGGCTAGAGCGATGAGCGTGATGACCAGATGGTCTGGTAAAGAAGAACAACTTTTTGGACTTGAGTTGGAGGCAATTACAATCGATTCTCCAACGCCATGGGAATTTTTCTATTATGACTATCATACGGGTGGTCTTAAGAGAAAAGCTAGAATATGGGCTAATTCTATGGAACGATCAGCTGACGATGAGAGAAAAATGGCAGAGTCTTTAGGTTTTGTCTATGCAAGTGAACTTCCGCTATTTGTTGACTTTGAGAAAACTGCGAGACAATTCATGTTACAGGCGAAAAATTTAGATTTTTCGAATCCTGTTTTATACCCCAAGGAGTTACTGAAATAAAATTAAGGCCGATTTATTTCCCTGTCATAAGCTAATACGACTTTTAATAGGCAACGTCCCTCCAGAGCCACCAAAGGCGGCCGGGGGCGGGCAGGCATTCGCTAGAGCACCCATTAGCGAATTTGAACCCATTAAGACTGTTTTTTAACCACCTGATTTTTACAAGCTATGCAACTATGCACACGACATGTTACAACGGGTACTTTGTGCGTCCAGAATCCTAAGAACGGTTTGCTCGTTGTTATAGCATTGATAAACGCATCCTTGTTTTGATCTCCAGCCCGTTGATATTTTTCACAATCCTCTCTGGTTAAGAAACTTTTAATTTCGCATTGCCCATCTACAAACACGGTATCAGGTGTTAAGGGGTTTTTTTTATCTTCAGCAACAGTAAATGACTGAAAAAAAGTACAGTTTGCCACCTTAGCTTCTTGCTTTTCGTTCATATTTGAATAGTATACTCCTAAACAATAATAGGTTCTAACCCAGCGGTTTTTCCTCAAGAAAATCCCTAGTTATAATCTTTTTCCTATTATTACTGGACCACGATTGTTAAGGCAACCTTTCTTTTGTGTTTTAAAACAGACAATAGAAAGTTTGCCATCAACTAAAGCCTCTTGTAATAATTCAACTCTCTCCTTATAAGTAATTCCATCTCTATTCATCTTGTCTTGATTCAACCCAACTAATCCCCAAGTAGAACTTAAGCTTTCAAAATATGTCATCTGCATTTCTTCATCCCTGCTTGCAACTTGTAATAATTCACAGCTTAAATCTTCTGGCCGAGAATAATAACTACATTTCTGTTGATTAAAAATCCGCTGCCACTCATCAACACCAAGCATTACTAGTGTTCCTTCCTGAATCGATTCCACGGTATCCTCCAACAAATAATCTTCAGCTAAATCTTTTCCTTTAATTATCTGAACCACAAAGTCCCTGATTGCAGCTACAACTAATCTGTGGCGGAAATCCAGGTTTTTTTCCTTTACTCCAGCCACAGGAATTTTCTGAGCTAATTCCACCCGCTCTATTCTGCGTAAATCTGTAAATTCTTCTGGTTTTGCCATAAAAAAACTGCATTTCCGGGCAGCTTTAGTGGTATTATAACACTTTTTTAATATGTTTTTGACAAATATTAGTTTAAATAGGTTCTAACGTCCCCTCTTCACTAAAGTTTCGAGAGGGCAGGCCCACCAAGGGCGGGCAGGCGTTCGCTAGATCACCCA
>CAYISL010000078.1:0-3078 GCA_964366075.1 uncultured Candidatus Saccharibacteria bacterium | reverse complement strand
GGAGTCATGGGATAAGCTAAATGGAGATCCATTCCAGCGGCTATTCCTCCAATGGCGACCCCTTCGTTGCCGGAAATAAAATATCTTTCTTTGCCGATTTTTTTTAGTCTTTCTTTTGTTTTGACTAATTTGAAGCCTTCTTCAACGGCTTTTTTGAGCAAATCAGAATTTTTACCAAACTCTTTTTCGACTGCGGCCAATAGAATTTTTAGCTCTACTCCGAAATACTTAAAAAGCAGGCCTATTAAAACATCGTTAGCCAAAATTTGGGGACCTTGTAATTTTTGAATAATCGGCTCGGTTTCTTTGGTTCCAAAAATAAGGCCTCCTTTCTTTAAATTTTTTTTGTGAAAATCAATGGTTTTCTGGTCCAAAGCCAGAATAATATCATATTTTTGTTTATGAGAATAAACTGGTCGGTCGGCAATCCTTAAAACATTGAAATTATGCCCTCCTTTGATTAAAGAAGGGTAGTCGCGGTAATCAAAAACATAGTAGCCCAAACTGCACAATATCTTCCCGATTAAATGAGAAGTGACAGCTGACCCCAAGCCAGCCGCCCCGCCGATTAAAATTGTTTTCTCCATGTAGATTATTCTACGGTGACTGATTTAGCCAAATTTCTTGGCTTGTCAACATCGCACCCCCGCAAAACTCCCATATGATAAGCGAAAAGTTGTAGAGGTATTGCTGATAAAATCGGGGTCAGCATCTCTAGGGTTTTTGGAATATAAATCACATCGTCAACTAATTTTTTGATGTCCTCATTTCCTTCAGTGGCAATAGCAATTACCGGACCTTTTCTCGCCTTAACTTCCTGAATATTGGAAATCATTTTTTCGTAAACCGAATCTGAAGGACAAATGGCAAGAGTGGGGAAGTTCTCATCAATTAAGGCCAAATGGCCATGTTTTAATTCTCCTCCACTTATCCCTTCAGCATGGATATAGGAAAGTTCTTTTAATTTTAAAGCGCCTTCTAAGGCAATGGGATAGTTATATTTTCTACCAATAAACCAAAAGTTATTAAAATATTTATATTTTTCTGCCAGTTCTTTAATTTTTGGATTAGTGTTAGTTAAAACTTGAGTGACTAAATCTGGAATTTTGGAAATTTCTTTGGCAATTCTTTGACCCATCACCAGGGCTATTTCTCTTTGTCTGCCCAAAAACAAAGTTAAAAGAGCAAGAACAGCTAATTGAGAAGTAAATGCTTTAGTAGAAGCCACCCCAATTTCTGGACCGGCATGAAGATAAACGCCGGCCTCAGTTACTTTAGTAATTGAAGAACCCACAACGTTTACTATCCCAAAAGTAAGCACTCCCTTTTCCTTTGCTTCTTTAACGGCGGCTATGGTGTCAGCTGTTTCGCCGGATTGAGAAATAGTTAATATAGCAGTTTTTTTATCTAAAATCGGTTTTCTATAACGAAACTCCGAGGCCAAATCAACATCTGTCGGCAGGCCCGCGTATTCTTCTAACATATATTCCCCCACCATGCCAGCATAACAGGCGGTGCCGCAAGCAACAATATTCAATCTTTCAATTTCTCTTAATTTTTCTTTAATTTGTTCTAAACCTCCTAATTTCGCCATTCCTTCATTAATTAATAATCTTCCCCTTAAAGAATTGTTTAAACTTTCCGGCTGTTCCATTATTTCTTTCAGCATAAAATGAGGATAGCCTTTTTTCTGCGCTTCTTCAGCGTCTATTTCCAGCGTTTCGGGCTGTTTTTCTTTCATAATCAAAATGTCTTTAGGCGTCATGACGGCAATTTCATTGTCGTCCAAATAAATCACTTTTTTGGCAAAGGGCGCAATGGCATTTGGGTCAGAGGCTACGATATATTCTTCTCCGTTGGCGCCGATTAAAAGCGGGCTGGACAAACGGGCAGCCACCATTTTCTGGGGATCGTCTCTGGCAATAATCACCAAACCGTAAGTTCCCTTAACCGACTTTAAAGCTTTTCTCACGGCCGTTTCCAGGTTTCCTTCAAAATGTTTTTCAATTAAATGGGCTAAAACTTCCGTATCTGTCTCTGAAATAAATTGATGCCCTTCTTTCTGAAGCATATCTTTCAATTCTTTATAGTTCTCAATGATGCCGTTGTGAGCCAACCAAATATTCTGCTGGCAATCGCAATGAGGATGAGCATTGGCTTCGGTAACCAAACCATGGGTTGCCCATCTAACGTGCCCGAGGCCGATGGAACTATTAAACTGGTTATTTTTGATTTTATTCTCTAAATTTTCCAGTTTGCCTACTGCTTTTATACAAACCGGCTTGCCCTGCTCAAAAACAACAATGCCCGAGGAATCATATCCACGGTAGGTTTCTCTTTGTAAACCGCCAATCAAAATTGGGGTGGCGTTTTTTTTACCAATATAGCCAACTATGCCGCACATAAATTAAACTACTATATTAATTAATTTGCCTGGGACAAAGACAACTTTTTTTATTTCTTTATCCAATATATATCTCTTAACTTTTTCTCTGCCTAATGTCAATCTTTTAGCTTCTTCTTCAGAGATGCCTGCCTTAATTTCTATTTTGTCTCTAACCCGGCCGTTGATTTGCACGATTAAGGTTATTATTGCTTCTTTAACCAGTTTCCGGTCGTACTTTGGCCATTTTTGATTATGAATGCTGTCTTTATTGCCAATTCGATGCCAAAGTTCTTCGGTCAGATGGGGAGCAAAAGGAAAAAGCAATATTAAAAATCTCTCAATAGTTTCTTTGCCGGTTTCTTCTTTTTTCTTTTGGGCTAAATTCAAAAATTCCATAAAAGCAGCTATGATAGTATTAAATTTAGTTATCTCTAAATCTTCGTCTATTTTTTTGTTTAATTTATGTAAAGCTCTCAAAATTTTATCGCTACTTTTTTTGTTTTCAGAACTTTCCAGAGACAAGTTCCAAACTTTTTCCAAAAAGCGATAAGCTCCCTTTACTCCTCGCGTGCTCCAAGAAATTGCCTGATCAAAAGGACCCATAAACATTTCGTAAACCCTTAAAGTGTCAGCCCCGTATCGTTGCACGATAGCATCGGGGTTAATAACATTACCAAAAGATTTTGACATTT
>CAYISL010000077.1:0-3091 GCA_964366075.1 uncultured Candidatus Saccharibacteria bacterium | reverse complement strand
CATAGAATAAATGGAGTAAAATCATAATTGCGGTCAAAAGACATAAAAAAACAGCTGCAATCAAAAAACCCGATTGAGCTGCAGTATAAGGAATCCCGAACATTCCGACCCCCACAATAGTACTTATCAAAACAAAAACAGCAAGAATAGATTTTTTCATATTAGATATAACCCGATTTATTAAGCCAATCAATTATATAGGCAAAAATTACTGCCCAAACCAAACTAATAATCAAAACAATTTTCCCTTCCTTTCTTAGCTTCGGCTCGGTTAAAAATCCAAGAGAAACCACCAATCCGGAAAAAATCGGATTTAGAATAGCGATAATAATCCCGATAATAAGCCATTTTTTCCTTGAGCTAATCTCAACTTTATCTTTTTTAAAAGATATAATCATTTAATTGAACCCTAATAAAGATTAATATCTAATCCTCTACTTTATAAACTTCGTCTCCTTCCTTTACTTTATCTTTCACCCTTAAACCAATCACATCTCCTTTCTTGGCTTTTTCAACCTGTTCGTGCTCTACTTGCATAGAATCTATTTTCTGCTCAAAATCAGTGCTTGTGCCTTTAATGTGAATGGTTTCCCCAACCGATAAGCTGCCTTTGGTAATTTCAACAATACCCACCTCTATTTTACCAAAATAATGGGTTATTTTGCCAATTAATTCCTCCCCTTTTTCGCCTTTGGCCATATATTTATTTAAAAAATTAATTATTATTTATTCTTCTCTATTAACTTAATTACTTTAGACACTAATCTTTTAGGATCAGAGTCATAGACCACTTTCCCGGCGCCACGATGGCTATTCTGGATAATACTCTTTATCATATCAGCAGTCCCGCCAGTGCCGATTAGAACCCCAATTGGCTTTTGGTCCTCAAAAGCAATGGTAAATTCATTTAGAGTTCCTATTCTGCCACAAGCAACAATTACAGCATCAGAAGAACGGGTAAGCATTAGGTTGCGGCCAGCATAGTCAAACCCCGTATAAATAATAACATCATGATAGTCAGTAGGCAAGCGATAGCTCTTTATATGAGCGACTCTTGATGCGGCTGGAGATAAGCCAAAAACAATACCACCTTCTTCTTTGGCACCAACAGCTGCCCAATATGGAATGCCAGAAGTGGCTCCGGTAACCAAAATTCCGTTTTGTTTAATTATTTCCCGGCCGAGTTGTTTGGCCTTATCTAGGGCGTCTTTTTGACAGTGTCCTGTCTCGGCCGCCCCCGAAACACAAATCTTATATCTCATAATTTTATTATATCACAACTCTACAACATCGCCAATTTTCGGCATTGAAGCAGGAACTCCGAGATGATCTTTGATTAATTGAACCAATGTCTGAGATGCGTCTTCTTCGCCCTGAACAGTAAAAATGTGTTTTATTGGCTTTGAAAAATTAGTCAGCCAATTATAAAGCCCTTTCTGGTCGGCATGGGAAGAATATCCTTCAATTGAAGCTATTTTGGCTTTAACCAATATTTCTTCATCCATTATTTTTACTCTTTTTTCACCTCCCAAAAGCCGCTTACCTAAAGTTCCCTTAACCTGATAATTAGTAATTAAAAGACAATTTCTAGAATCAGGTAAATAAAGTTTTTCATGAAACAAAATCCTACCGCCAACAGACATTCCGGAGCCAGCAATAATAATTTTGGGTGGAGAAATTCTGTTTATCCCCTTAGAATCCTCTACATCCGCAGTATAATTTAATCCGGGAAATTTGAAAAAATCATAATCTTTTTTAATCAGTTGCGCCGCTTCTTTATTAAAATATTCGGGATATTGCTTATAGATTTCGGTTGCCTTTACAGCCATTGGGCTATCAATAAATATTGGAACTCTTGGAATTCGGTTATTCTCCACTAATTCATTTAATTCAAAAAGTAGTTCCTGGGTTCTTTCAACGGCAAAAGCTGGAATCATCAACACTCCATTCTGGCAGAATGTTTCTTCAATAATATTTTCTAAAATTTCTTTTCTTTTATCTCTATCTTCATGTATTTTATTTCCGTAAGTTGATTCAATTAAAATATAATCTGCTTCTTGGATTTTTGCTGGCGGATTCAAAAGGGGGGTAGGCGTATTGCCTAAATCACCGGAAAAAACAATTTTCTTGCCCTCAGCCCACAGCTCAATAATTGTTGAGCCCAACATGTGGCCAGCATCATTGAATCTAAAATAAATTTTATCTTCTAATTTGTGTTTTTTTTTGTATCCAACCGTCTTTACCAATGCTAAAATTCCATTAACATCCTCGCTCTGGTATAAGGGGTCTCTGCCGCTTGCCAGTGCCTCTCTTTCAAAAATTCTCTGGCTGTCAGTAAGGGTTAATCGAGCCAAATCCTTGGTTGGAGGAGTCATAAAAGCCCTTCCCCTAAAACCATCTTTGTAGAGCTTGGGGATTAATCCAACATGGTCAATATGAGCATGGGTAATAAATAAATAATCCACTTCCTTGGGATTAAATGAGAAATTTTCACAATTTCTTTCCTGGCTTTCTTTATCGCCTTGCAAAATTCCGCAATCAATTAAAATTTTTACTGTTTTTCTTGAACCAGCTTTAGCTTCTAATAAATATTTAACGCCAGTGACCTCACTGGCTCCTCCATAAAAATGTAATTTCATAATTTTATTTATTAATCCCCATTATTTCTTCCCCAGATACAGTATTCGCATTCGGAATGATGGGCAGGAATCGGACCACTTAAAAGTTTAATTGCGTCTTTTAAGGTTTTTCTGGCATTATTCGGGTCAATTTTTATTTTTACTGGTTCAACATTAAAAATTATTGTCCCGTTTTCTTTAACTTCCTTTGGATAATAATAAATTAAATAGCCGAATTTCCCGACCGGATGTTTATTTTCCTCTAATAGTAAGGCATAACAATCAAGCTGATTGCTATAATACTTTTCTGAATCGCCTTCTCGGGGCGCAGAGCCCCGAGTTTTATAATCCAAAGGTAGGAAAACTCCGTTATCCTCCAAACAATCATCCAGTGCCCCAAATAATGTCACTCCGAGGCCGGTATCAGTATATTCCAGTCCTGTTCGCCAATTACGCCATTTATTTAATAGGGC
>CAYISL010000076.1:0-3202 GCA_964366075.1 uncultured Candidatus Saccharibacteria bacterium | reverse complement strand
ACGAGAAGTCTTCTCCTATTATTTGGAATCCCCAAGAAATAAAAAAGCTGCTTGGCCATATCCCTTTTGAATTAACTTTTGCTCAGAAAAAATCTCTTTTGGAAATTCTCCGTGACTTAGAAAAATCAAGACCGATGAACCGGCTCTTGGAAGGCGATGTTGGCTCAGGAAAGACCGTAGTGGCTGTTTTGGCAGCCATCGTGGCAGCTCAAAATGGTTGTCAGACTGCTTTTATGGCGCCAACCGAAATCTTAGCTCGGCAGCATTTTAAAACTATTAGCAACCTTTTTGGCCATCAAGGTAGCGATTTTGAAGGAGGAATTGCTTTACTTTGTGCCTCAGAAGCCCGAGCTAATTTTGGAAAGCATTTAGAAACCAAACTTACGAAAACAAAACTCTTAAATTTAATTGCCACTAATCAAATAAAAATCATCATCGGCACCCATAGCCTTATTCAAGAAAAAGTAAAATTTGGCAATTTGGCTTTAGTGGTGGTTGATGAACAACACCGCTTTGGCGTCTCTCAGCGAGCCCTGCTCGTTGGCCACAGATCAACGCAGATAGAGACACAGATAAATACGGATGATAAATTTTTATATAAAGACTTGACTTATCAAATCAGGGGCGCAATTTTTGATGTTTATAATAATCTTGGTCCAGGACATAAAGAAAGTATTTATTTCAAAGCTTTAAAATCAGAACTTGAGAAACGAGGAATTAAATTTGTCGCAGAGAAGAGTATTCCAATAAAATACAATAATAAAAATATAGGAATTTATAGACCAGATTTTGTTATCGATGACAAAGTTATTTTAGAAATTAAAGCCTTGCCATTTATAGGAAAATTAGAAGAAAAACAAATTTGGTCTTACCTTAAAGGATCAGAGCATAAATTAGCACTATTAGTTAATTTTGGAGGTAAAGAATTAAATATTAAGAGAATAATTTACGACAAATTTTATAATCTGAGTAAATCTGAGTTAGATCAGAATAAATCTGAGTTTATGATGCCACATTTTCTTTCAATGAGCGCCACACCCATTCCCCGAACTTTAGCTTTAGCGCTTTTTAGTAATTTAGACATCTCTATTATTGATGAATTACCTAAGGGGAGAAAAAACATTATTACCAAAGTAGTAGACCCTGATAAACGAAAAGAAGCTTATCAATTTATAAGAGAACAAATCCAAAAAGGAAGGCAGGCTTTTGTAATTTGTCCGAGAATAGAACCATCAACGAATAACGAATATTTTATGAATATACGAATAAGCGAATTGCAAGCATTAGAAGTAAAATCGGTGAAAGAGGAGTATGAAAAATTATCTAAGAAAATTTTTCCTGACTTAAAAGTAGCAATGCTTCACGGCAAAATGAAATCTCAAGAAAAAGAAGAGGTGATGTCCGCCTTCGCCAAGGCTACGGCGGATAAAAAAGAGAAAATTGATATTTTGGTTTCTACTTCGGTAGTGGAAGTCGGGGTAGATGTTCCTAATGCCACAATAATGATGATTGAAGGAGCAGAAAGATTTGGATTAGCTCAGCTTTATCAATTTCGCGGTAGGGTTGGCCGGGGGAAGCACCAATCTTTTTGTTTTCTCTTTACCGAATCATCCTCAAGAACAACCCACCAAAGACTAAAAGCTTTAGTTAACGCTAAAAATGGGTTTGAATTGGCTCAAAAAGATTTGGAAATAAGAGGACCCGGAGAGTTTTTAGGAGAAAAGCAATCGGGTTTGCCCGATCTCTTGATGCGCTCCTTAAAAAATATTGACCTGATAAAAACAAGCCGCGAAGCAGCTTTGGAAATTTTAAACAAAGACCCTCGTCTTCAAAATTATCCCCTGCTTTCCCAAAAATTAGAAAATTTCCAAAAAGAAATTAAAAATTTTTAAAAAGAGGCCGGTGAATCTCCAAAATATAATTAAACCCCTCGTTTTATAGAGGGGTTATTGAGAACGATCTTGGGTTAAAAATTTACTGCAGCAGCGGTTTCTTGTTCTTTTTCAGATAGTCAATCCATTCTTCAAGAAGATCTTTCTTTAAAGATCTTTTCTTTTTAACTCTTTTTTTCATTTCTCACCTCCCAAGCTAATAAAAGTTTTTTAATGAACAGACAATTAACTTATTTATTGCCTATCTTCGCTTTTATGTTTTTTACTATCTCGTCGCAGAGTTTTTTGTCTTCGCTGAGAACTTTTTTCACATTTTCCATTCCTACTCCGAGTTTACTACCTCCAAAACTATACGATGCGCCGCTTTTGTTTAAAACACCAAGAGCCAAGCCAGTATTAACAACATCATTAAGATAAGAAATACCCTCACTGAACAAAAGATCAAACTCCGCTATTTTGAAAGGCGCCGCCACTTTATTTTTAACAACTTTAACTCTGATGCGATTGCCGATAATTTCATCTCCTTTTTTTAATTGGGCGATCCGGCGAACATCCAAACGAACCGAAGAATAAAACTTTAAGGCCCTACCGCCGGGCGTTGTCTCAGGATTGCCGAAGAATATTCCCACCTGCATTCTGATTTGATTGATAAAAATAACCAAAGTTTTTGATCTGGCTACAATAGCTGTAAGTTTCCGCAGGGCTTGACTCATCAGCCGCGCTTGAAGTCCGATATGCTGAGCGCCCATCTCGCCTTCAATTTCCGCCCGAGGAGTCAAAGCCGCTACTGAATCAACCACTATTACATCAATAGTTCCGGAACGCACTAAACTCTCTAAAATATTAAGAGCTTCTTCGCCAGTATCCGGTTGAGATATTAAAAGTTCCTCTAATTTAACGCCGATGCGCCGAGCAAAATCCGGATCTAAAGCATGCTCGGCATCAATAAAAGCGGCTTTGCCGCCCTTTTTTTGAGCCTGAGCCACAATGTGGAGAGAAAGAGTGGTTTTACCCGAACCCTCGGGGCCAAAAATTTCTACAGTCCGACCGCGGGGCACACCCCCGACTCCCAAAGCTAAATCTAAAGACAGTGAACCAGTAGGAATTACCTCCACATCAACTTTTTGAGCTTCTCCAAGCGTCATAATTGCGCCCTCGCCGAATTTCTCTTTAATAGCGGCAATCACGCTTTCTAAATCTTCATCTTGCGATTTTTCTTTTTTCATAGAATTAATAATCTACCCTAAATTTGCAAATTTTGCAATTATTGCGGGGTTTGATAAAAAACTGTCTTAGTAAATGTTTTCTCT
>CAYISL010000075.1:0-3259 GCA_964366075.1 uncultured Candidatus Saccharibacteria bacterium | reverse complement strand
TCAAAAACAAGCCGAATTTTATTTCTTTATTACACATCACATCCGGATTAGGAGTAATTCCCTGCTGATAGCCATCGATCATATAGTCAACTACTTTATTTTTATATTCTTTTTCGAAATCAAACACGTAGAAAGGAATTTTCAAAACATTAGCTACTTTTTGGGCGTCTTCTAAATCTTTGCTTAAGCAGGAATCTGCTGACCAGCATTTCATAAAAACCCCGACTACGTTAAACCCCTGCTTTTTCAGTAAAGCAGCAGCCACCGAGCTATCTACGCCGCCACTCATTGCCACAAAAACAGTTTTTCTTGGTTTTTTCATACCAGGTAGTGAAACTGCGATTACAAGTTAAAATTAACCTGCTTCATCAAATTTTGATTAAATAACCTTTTAATTGATTGCTCAGGAGATAAAACAACGACGATTGATAACTTGGGGTTAATCATATCGCAGTTCTACTACCTGGCATAAGAAATTACTATACTATAAATTTATTAAAAAGTAAATCGGGGATTTATCAGAATTAGAAAGAACTGATTTAGTTGCGATAAACAATAATAAAAGAAAAGCCCACTAGGTAATTACTAGTGGGCTTATTTTGAAAACCTTAGGAGCGGTTTTTGGCCCAATCTATTTTGAAGAGGTGTTTGACCGCCGTAATAAGCGGTAATAAATTTTTGTGGAGACAATTTCACCCTTCAAATTACTCCTGACAACAGCAGTCTTCTTAATGAGGACTTCCTCGCCTCCTTCCAGCTTATTGTAGGCACTTAGAGGGATCTTAATTCTTATCAATCCCTCTTTAGTCATAAAAGAGCCCCAGTTTTCATTTTCGGAGCCGAAAAGATAGCCCGTAAGCAATCCGAGAACCAATCCACCTGCCCCAGAATCAAAAATTTCTTTCCCAACAAGGTAGCCTCCAACCGCACCCACAGCTCCGCTGGTAATGTCAAATGTTTCAGCCTCCTCTTTTGTTAAAACTCTTCCTGAAAGCACCTCGGATTGTTCTGATACAGTTACTATCGCAAAGATGATGCAGGCTACGCCGAAAATCGTGAGTCCCAACATTATCAACTTCATTTCCCAATCTTCTGATAGAAATTGGGTCAACTTTTTATTAACACCCATTACTATACCTCCTTCCTTTATTTAATGTTGTTAAAGATGCAAAAATAACCAATCCTCATTGATTAATGATATAGTATTTTATTTGTTTTGTCAAGTGTTTGACAAAACAACAGGTATGTATGTGATATGCTTTAATTAAAGCGAAATGGGTGTGTTGTGTATAGCGCACTTCAAACAAAGAACCTTAAAAAAAAGGAGTAAATGTGGAAGCAAAGATGAAAGAAGAGACCCACGAAGGAATTCGTTTTCACAGACGCCTCTTTAGGGAGAAAGTTGGTTATGGCAGTATGAACATCGTTGAACTTTATATCGAAGGCCAAGAAGAACCAGTCTATTGTCGGAAATTTCCTCCCATCAGCACTGGCGGTGATCCTACTCAGATGGTGGATAGAGCGTTTAGTGATTTCGTTGGTAATTGAGGTCAATAGGCCAACTATCGAGGTTGAACCTCGATAGTTAGTTGAATATTACTCATCGCTTGCTATAATCTGTCTTGAATGACTAAAAAATTTAGGCGCCGATTATTTTATCTTTTGCTTATCATTTTTTTAATTACTGGCGTAGGAGCAGTGTTTTATTCGCGTGGTTGGAGGTTAAATCTCGAAAAGTTTACTATTGAAAAAACAGGAGCAATCTATATTCAAGCCAAACCAAAAGAGGTCCAACTTGAAATAGAAAATAAACCAATAAAAACCCAAGGAGGGATTTTACAAAAAGGATTTCTGATCGACGGTCTTATCCCAAAAATATATTCCATTACCATTAAGAAGGAGGGTTATTTTTCTTGGCAAAAAGAAGTTAAGGTTGAGCCTGATTTAGTAACCGAATTAACTCAAATAATTCTCATACCCAAGGAAATATCCTCTACCCCAATAGACCTTCAAAAGCCAGTTAAAGATTTCTGGTTATTGCCAAATAGAAAAACCGTCATTCGGGATAATGAAGGATCGCTTTATTATGTTGATGATTATTTAAAAACCAACGTCCAGAAATTAAAGGGTGTTGATTTAATCCACTGGGATAATGATGGTAAAAAAATAATTACTTACGATCCTCAATCAAATAATTTTTATCTTGAAGACCCAACTGCTTCTCAAACAGTTTTAAATATCAATGTTCTTTTTAAAAATATTTGGCAAAGAGAAATAAACCAGTCTTTTTCTAAGGTTAAAATACAAGGCGTCATTCTTCATCCTTATAGAAGTAATAATCTGCTATTAAATACTAATCAAGGAATTTATATTATCGATATTGACCAGTTAAGTTTAAAAAATTTAACTGAAGAAAAATTATTAGGAAAGGCCTATGCCTTTGATTTTTCTAATTTCTATTTTGCTGACGAGGAGAAACTTTGGGTTTTTAATTTAATTCTTAAATCCCAAAAACTTTTAGCCGAGATTCCGCTTGTTTCCAAGATCGTTATCTCTAATTCTCATAAATATTTAGCACTACTTCAGGAAAATGGAAATCTTTATCTTATGCGACCTTTCGAGTTTGAAAAAAGCCCCCAAAAGATAGCCGAAGGGATAAAAGATTTCCTGTTTTCTCCAGATAGTAAGAAAATCGCTCTTTGGGACCAGGAGGGTGACTTAAATATCTATTTCCCGGAAAAATATTATTACGGCAGTTTTAAAAAAGAAAAGGGTGCTCTTGTTAATTTGACTAATTTCTCAGATTTCAAAAAAGTGGCCTGGTATTCGGATTCTAGCCACTTAATTGTTCAAAATAATCAGACTATTTATTTTCTAGAAATAGACGATCGTCCACCAATAAATAAATTTCCCTTAGCCAATAGTATAAAGAATTTTTTTTATGATTCTGGTTTAGGCGAGTTTTTGCTTCTTAAAGATAAAGACCTCTCCCGTCTAATTTTATAAACAAGAATAGCTATTAATCCTCCGACCCAGTCAAAAAATAAATCCGTCATGGTATCCGTAACACTTGCCTGAATCAAAAGTAAGCCTTTAGCAAGATATTTATCATATAAAAATTCGTAAAATTCCCAACCAATACCTATTAAACTAACAAAACCCAAAGATAAAATTCCTAATAGCAGAAAATTTCCTTCTAAAACCTGGCTCACCTGAACGAATCTTTTCTTAAGTATCCAGAAAAAGAATAGGGCAACCC
>CAYISL010000074.1:0-3285 GCA_964366075.1 uncultured Candidatus Saccharibacteria bacterium | reverse complement strand
GGGTATCAAAAGGTGCTCAAACATCTCCAACAGTAAACAATTTGCTTGTAAATTATAAAATCTGGGACAAGGAAAAAGTTCAAAGCTGGAGACCAAAGGTTAAGCCAAAAGTGGAAGTCCCTGTAGTAAAAGCAGTGGCCCCTAAAGTTGAAACTCCCAAAGAAGAACCAGCTCTGGCAGAAGTGCAACCAGAAGTAGTATCTCAATAAAAATCCGCCACTAGCGGATTTTTGGTAAATTTGTATACTGATTTAGATTAGAACGCAGTTCCTTTGGCCAAGGTCAAGGCGAAAGCGAAGCCCGAACCTCACCATATAATAATATGGTGAGGGAGGACTGGAACTTTAAACGAAGATATTGGCCACAGCTTGCGTCCGGCTTAGGCGATAGCCAGCCGAACAAGCGAAGGAACAAGTTATAATATGAGAATTATTCAAGTTGATTTAAACAAGGACTATTCCGATGTTATCCGTGAAGCGGTTAACATTTTAAGTTATGGCGGAACCATTGTTTACCCAACGGATACCTTGTATGGCCTAGGGGCCAATGCTTTAAACGAGATAGCTGTTAGAAAAATTTTTAGGATTAAAAATAGAAGTTTTTCCAAGCCATTGCCGATGATTGTAAGAAATTATTCTTGGGCAAAGGAGTTAGTTGAAATTAAAAATAAAGACGAAGAAGTGATAAGTAAAGTTTGGCCTGGTAAGGTCACATTGGTTTTAAATAAAAAAGATATTGTTCCAGACGCATTAACATCGGATTTTAATTCTGTTGGGATAAGAATTCCAGATTACGTATTTTTAGATAAACTTTTGGCTAAGTTTGGCTATCCAATAACTTCAACCTCAGCCAACATTTCTGGTCAGGAGTCGACGAATGATATTAATAAAATTATTGAAATTTTTTCTAAATCAACATTGAGACCGGACTTAATAATTGATGCTGGAATTTTGCCCAAATCCGAACCGTCAATGATAATTGATTTAACTGGCAATAAGCCAAAAGTTCTCCGCATAAGCTCCACTAAGCCCGAAAAACTTTTAGAATTACTTGAATTAGGTGGTAAATAATTTATAATTAAATAATGAAATTAGTAACACTATGCTTGTTAGTAAAAGACGATAAGGTTCTTCTTGCCATAAAGAAGAGGAGTTTAAGTGGCTTCAATGTTGCCATTGGGAAATGGAACGGTGTTGGTGGTAAGGTTGATGTGGGCGAGACTATTGAGACAGCAGCAATTAGAGAGATAAGTGAAGAGATTGGAGTTAAAACAGAAGAGCGACATCTTGAAAAAGTAGGCAATATTAAATTTTATTTTAAAGATAAGCCCGAATGGAATCAGCACATGCACATTTTTTTGGTTAAAGATTGGGAAGGGGAACCACAAGAGTCCGAAGAGATGATGCCTAAATGGCATTCTCAAAACGAGATTCCTTTTGATTCAATGTGGGCTGACGATGTTCATTGGATGCCGACAGTTCTTGCTGGTAAAAAAATAGAAGGTAATTTTTATTTTATTAACGAAGGTAAAAATATAGATGAATTTGATATTAGAGAAGTTTAATTTAGAAGGGTTTAGATTCATAAATAATTTGGCCGGACATAGTGTCTGGCTAGATAGATTTATGATTTTTGCGGCCGATCAAATGGGCTATGTCTTAATTGTTTTAGTGCTTATTTTGTTTTGGAATAAGGACTACTTTAAAAATGTAATCCTTGTTTCTTGGGGTTCTGCTATTGTTGCCAGATTGGTATTCGTTGGCTTGATGCGTTATTTAATATATTCACCTAGGCCATTTTTGGTACTAGAGAATGTTAATAAATTGATGAACCATCAATTTGAGTCATCATTTCCATCTGGGCATGCAACCTTTTATTTCGCGTTAGCCACGGGAGTTTATTTGTATAATAAAAAAATCGGTCGGATTTATTTGGTCTTAGCTGGACTTGTGGGATTTGCCCGTGTTTTTGTAAGCGTCCATTGGCCTTTAGATATCTTGGCGGGAGCAGTCCTGGGTGTTGTCACAGCAGTATTGGTAAAATTTTTGTTCAATTACTTCCAACAAAAAAATGTCCCGAAGGACATTTGAGGGTTAATCAGCCCAATTTCTTTTTCCCCAATCATCAAGGAGTTTTTTTAAGTATTCTCTTGGATCTTCTTCAGTCAAGTAAACCTTTGGCTCTTTGTTTGTTTGAACAAAAGCAGCTAAAAGTTTTCGTTCCAGTGCGCTATTTATCTGGTTTTCCTTGTTTCTTCTTTCTAGCTCTGCCCTAAGAATTATTGTCTCTTTGGGAGACAGGGTGCCTAAAAGGAATTTATACATCCAAACATTTAGTCTTTCTTGGCTAAACCTTATCATGTATCCCTTGTGTGAAATCAAAAAACCGCGGTAATGATAACACGGTTTTTTGATTTGGGCAAGCTGGAATTTTGCGCTCAAAAATGATAAAATACAATTATGCAAATACCTTATGACTCAAGAAGTAAAATGTTGGATTTGGTGATTCTTCTTTCTTGGGTGATATTGCCACCAGTTTTGTTACTTATTTTTCAGGGCAATTTCTTTACTTCGAGTATTTTATATCTTGTTTTACCAAGTATTTATTTTTCAATAAGAAAACCAAATATTGTGTTGAAGGCGCTTATTGTTGCATTGGCAGCAATGCCGCTAATGATAATATTCGATTATCTTGCGTTTATAAATAAAGCCTGGGCAGTTCCAACTGTCTTTTCTTTTAGATTTTTTCAATTTATCCCACTCGAAGACTTCTTCTTTACGTTTTGGGCTATATATGTAGTTATTGTGTCTTCTCATTACTTTTTTCCGAACTTAAATTTAAGTACTATAAATAAAATTACAATCAAAAAATCAGGGGTGAGTTTGTCATTGATTTTTTTAGCATTTCTTTTGTTCTACCTATTAAAACCGGAAGTTTTAATTATTCCATACTACTATCTACTATTGGTTTTAATTGCATTTATAACTCCAGCTTTAATTTTATTCATATGCTGTAATTCTTATCGAAAACCTTTATTTTGGATAGTCGCTTATTCAATATGCTTGATGTTGCCTTATGAAATTACAGCTAATATGCTCGGGTTTTGGACTTTTCCATCCAGTGAATATATTGGGATGGTTCACATACTCGGCCAGAGCTTTCCAATAGAAGAATTTCTTGCGTGGATGATATTTTTTCCTCTAGCTACGTTGGTTTTTGCTAAATGGGTTACCAATAGTGTGAAATATGAGTAGTTATTTTTTTCTAATTTTTTTAGCGACGATC
>CAYISL010000073.1:0-3332 GCA_964366075.1 uncultured Candidatus Saccharibacteria bacterium | reverse complement strand
CAAAAAAGGGGTGTAAATCGCCATTGTCAGTCCCCCTAAAATCGCGCTAATAACCAAAAAATTCAAGGGCTGTTTCAGAGGCAGCAAAATCGCTCCAATCAAAACCAAGCCAACAATTAACCCGTAGTAAAGATGATTGATGGAAAGTTTTTTAAACCAAGAAAGGTGTTTCTGAAAAGGACCGACTCGGGAATTAACATAAAGGATGTCGGCGACAATTCTAGTGAAAGCATCAATTACCGTCCACATCACCGAAAACAACATTAAGAAAGCCATCACCAAAAATAATTTATAGCCGAATGGACCCCACAGATTTCCAAAAATATGGGCCTGAACCACGGCTATGGATAAACCTTCGGGTACTAAACCCCGAGGAATTAAAACCGCATAAGCATTTAGGCTTAATAAAAGGAGAGTGATTAAACCCAAAAACCAGAAAATTAATCCTTGGTCAATCTTGATAAAATACATCCATCGCTTCCATTTTTTAAGATTCTCTGGAGAGAGTTTGAAAGTATAACCTGAGACAGAGACGGCCTCAGATTCGCCGGTAATCGGATTGATAATTCGGCCAACATATCCTCCCATCCCGGCTTGTTTGTCCCGGTACCAAAGCGAAAGACATAAATTCAACATTCCTCCAGCACCGGCAAAAACAATCGCTCCCAAAAACGTGCCAATGTCTATGCCTTGAGGAATCCAGCCAAAGTTAATTAAACCTAAGAAAGCCTCTTTCAAATGATAAAATTTAAGAGTTGAAAAACTAATAATCAAGAGAAGGAGAAAAAAAGTCGGGACAATAATTTTCAGAGATTTTTCCAGTATCAGGTAAGCTACCCGACCGCTGAAAGTTAGAATTAAAACCAACAACAAGCTTAACCAAGCCCAGATTAAATAATTGCCTCCTCCAAAGAGTTCACTGAGAGTTGTTCCCATCGCCGCTGCCCAGCCTGGCCAGATATAAAGAATAATAGCGGAAAAAAACCAAAAGGGGGCGAACCATTTAAAGATACGAGCTGACGAGGTAAAAAAACTTTCTCCAGTTGCCAAGGCATGCCGCGCCACTTCCTGATTGATAAAATATTGAAAAGTTATGCCTAAAAAAGCGGCCCAGAGTATACCAAGGCCAAACTTAGTTACCAAATGAGGCCAAAGAATAAGCTCGCCAGTTCCAATAGCCAATCCCACCACTACCACTCCTACCCCTAAAGTTTTCCTCCAGTGAGGTGCTAGAGGTAAATCTCTAATTTCAAGATGGGGAAAATTATGGCTAGGCTTATCCTGCTTTAGTAAATTTTTCTTGAATCTAACTAACAAGTTATTTTATTTAAGAAATTTTAAGAAATTTATTGTAAAGCCAGGCGAAGATCCAACCAATAATAAAACCGCCAATCAAATGCTCAATAACAATAATAATCATTCCTCCCCACGAATAACTAAAGAAAGGATGAAAGGATCCGATAGTGGTCAAAGTGATTTCCCCTATTCCGGTTAAAAGGGAAAATACCATTGCCAAAAACCAAAAAGCACCGCAGAGAATCGCCGTAGCCAAGCCCAAGGCCTTATGATTTAATTGCATAAAGTTAAGAAATTTTATGCGACCTTTTGAATCTAATTATACCTTACTTCTCCTTATTTCTCTTTATAGCTAATACCTCCCTATAAATATTAGGGTTTAAATCTTTAATAAAGTCAGCGTAGAGTTGACCTTGTTTTACTTCCTCTTGCCAATTATCTTCCGAAAGTGTAGGTGATGAAAACAGTAGTGCATCACTTTCCTGTATTTCCCGGGGTAGGCTGTTAATGTCAAGTTTTTTTCTTTTACCCACAAATGCCTCAATAGCTGTCGGGGAAAAACCAAATGCTTTACCGAGTAATTCGTCATTTTTGGTTTGTCGGGCTTCAATAAGAAAATCTAAATCCTCCTTTGAGTGCCCTACTAAAATATTAATTTGTTCCCGCTCATAAACCTTTTCAATATCGGGTTCTTTCATATCATAATATTTTTCCTTAACAACTTTTCTTTCTTCTATTTGAAAGGGTAAATTCGATTCTTTGATAATCGTAAGGGTTTCTTCTACGTCCTTCTCGTTCATATGTTCATTTATCTCTCCTTTATACCAACTTTTTATAACTAAAGTTATCTCCGAGGCTGGCTTGAGACCGCCTTTTGTTAAAAGAAAATTAACCTTATCGTCTACGGTTAATTTCGACCTCTCCACATTTTTTAAAAATTCCGGAGAGATCCCGTATTTATCGCTTTTTTCGAAACTAAATGACCCTTCTTTTTTCATAATTTTGACTTTGGGGTTCCCGACCTCTCGGTTTAATTATAGCAGGATTTTTGCATCGCCTCCAATCCTATTTTAATAAATTCCTCCAGCTTTAGGTTTAAGTACTCCTCGCATTTTTTAATGATTTCCCGGTTAGCGCCTTTGGCAAAGGATTTTTCTTTGAAACGTTTTTCTACCGATTCCGGCTTTAAATCAGCAATATTTTTTGATGGCCCGCCTGACGGCGAGGCAGGCAGTACTAAAACTGACGCCACAATTAAACCAGTTAAGGGATCAGCCACAAAGAGCGCTTTTTCCATTAAGGTCTCTGGCAAAATACCGTGAATCTCATTATGCACTTTAACTGCCTGACAAATATTTTTATCAACTCCTAACTTCTCTAACATCTGGGCGCCAATCAAAGAATGCTGGTTAGAGTCATTTTTAGTTTCTTCGTAATCGATATCATGTAAAAGCCCAGCCAGCCCCCATTTCTCTTCGTTTTCATTAAAACGCCGCGCCAAAACCCGCATTATTGCCTCAACCATCAAAGAATGTTTTATCAAATTCTGACCCTTCAACTTTCGTTCAGGGTCAATCCTGAGTTTATCGAAGGACTGATTTTGAATATTCTCTTTTAATAAATTTAAACCCTCATCTCGTGTCATAGAAAATGGACAATGTCTTTTAAGGATTGACGGCTGGCCCGAAGAGGCTCCTCGACCGCGGAGCCGATAGACAGAATAACTGCCGGTTTTAAATCAGCGGGCGCTTCTAAAATCTTTTTTACCGCTTCATCATTAAAAGCTCCCACCCAGCAGCCAGCTAATCCTAAATCAACCGCTTTAAGCCAGGCGAAAGTGGCGGCGATTGTCGCGTCTTGTAAAGAATATAAATCAGCTCCCCTCTCGCCGTATTTTCGGGCCGATCGCAAGGAATCAGCCATAAAAACTAAAACTATTGATGCCTCAGAAATAAAATCCTGATCAAAAGAGGCCTCGGTCAATTTCTTTTTAATCTCAGATTTTCGAACAACATAAATTTTATAAGCCTGGAGAT
>CAYISL010000072.1:0-3345 GCA_964366075.1 uncultured Candidatus Saccharibacteria bacterium | reverse complement strand
AAAGACCCGATAGCGGAATTTATAAGAACAAAAATAGAAAAAGCAAAAGATGATATTAATCCGAGTTCCTTAAGGTTAGTTAAGCGAAAAGACTTAATTCCAGCGGTGGAAGATATTTTTCTTTCATTTATAAATGGAGATCTTGTAGTAGCTCAAGGGAAAATTGAAAGCGTTAAGGAAAAGATAGATGCAATAAAAAACAAGGAAGTAAAATCTTCTAATGAAACCTTTTTTAGTTCTTTTGACCATGATATTCCTTTGGGATTGGGTGCAGAACGAACCAAAGAAGAGCACTTAAAGGATAATATATGAAAATATCCTATAGCTGGCTAAAAGAATATTTGTCGAGATTGCCGAAACCGGAAAAATTGGCTGATTTATTGACTATGCATTCTTTTGAAGTGGCAGAAATAAAAAAATCAGCCAACGATTTTATTTTTGACATTGATATATTGCCAAATAGGGCGCATGACTGTTTATCACATCTGGGCGTGGCCAAGGAGTGTGCAGCCATAACTAATTTAAAATTTAAAATTCCCTCCCTCGCTAAAGCTACGGAGGACAAGCGAAAAACCAGTGATTTTATAAAAGTTGAAGTCCAAGACAAAGATGGCTGTCCCCGTTATACTGCGCGGGTAATTTCCGACATAAAAATCAGTTCTTCACCTAAATGGCTAAGAGAAAAACTGGAAAATCTCGGCCAGAAATCAATCAATAATATTGTTGATGCTGCCAACTATGTAATGCTTGAAACCGGACAACCCTTACATGCCTTTGATTTTGAAAAAATTTCGGGTGGAAAAATTATTGTCAGGCGAGCGAAAAAAGGAGAAAAAATTACCACCTTAGATAATGAGGATTACAAATTAGATGCAGATGTTTTAGTAATTGCTGATGCCAAAGGTCCCTTGGCTTTAGCGGGAATAAAGGGAGGAAAGAGGGCAGAAATTGATAAAAATACAAAAACCATTGTCTTGGAGTCGGCAAATTTCAATCCATCTTTAATCAGGAATATTTCAAGAAAAACCGGACTAAAAACAGAGGCCTCGATGAGATTTGAATATGAATTAGACCCGAATTTAACCGAAGAAGCGATAAATAGAGTCGCCCAAATAATAAAAGAAATTGGCAATGGGAAAATTGCCAAGGGTATGATTGATGTTTATTCCGAAAAAGTTTTTCCCGCAAAAATAAATTTAAATCTTAAAAAAGTTGCCAATGTAATCGGGAAAGAAATTCCTAAACAAAAAATAATCGGGATTTTAAAATTATTGGGTTTTGAAGTTGGTAATTCTTTGCGAGTCACTGTTCCGACAATCCGTAGAGATATTAAAATTCAAGAGGACCTGATAGAAGAAATAGTGCGATTAATCGGTTATGACCAAATTAAATCTATTCTTCCAATGGGATTGGTGGGCATTTCCAGAACAGATGGAGTTCTAACAATTACCAATAAAGTAAAAACAATTTTTGAGGGATTAGGATTTACTGAGGTTAATAATTTTTCTTTTGTGGGTGAAGACGACTTATCAAAAACCAAAGTCAGCAAAGACGGCTACATAGAATTAGAAAATCCATTAAGCGACGACTTAAAATATTTGCGCAAAGATTTACTGATTAATATTTTGAAAAATATAAAAGAAAATTATAAGCAAATTTTCGGAAATGATAATGCAATTAAAATATTTGAATTGGGAAAAGTGTATTGCAAAGAAGACAATAAAACAAAAGAGGAAAAAATGTTGTCCGGAGCAATAGTGCGGCAAACAGAAAAAATCAAGGGAGAGAGTTTTTATGAATTAAAAGGGGTAATTGATGCTATTTTGACTAAGCTTGGCATAAGCGATTACTGGTACGATGATTTTCAGGCAACATCAGATTGGACAGACCAGATTTTTTGGAGCAAAACAGGTACGGCTGAGATAAAAATCGGCAATGAAGAAATCGGTTTTCTTGGCGAGATTAATTCTGATATTCTCAATGCTTTTAACATAAAGAGGAAAGTAGTAATGTTTAATTTAAATTTTGAAAAACTACTGAAATTGGTCAGCGAAGAATTGATTTATCGGTCGCCATCTCCATATCCAGCGGCAATTAGGGATTTAGCTGTTTTGGTCAATAAAAGCGATAGAGTAGGAGATGTGATGAAAATAATTGAAGATACTGGCGGAGAGCTGGTTCAGGATGTTGATTTATTTGATATGTATGAAGGAGAAGAAATTCCAGACAACAAGAAAAACTTGGCCTTTCATATTATTTATCAATCATACGAAAAAACATTGAAAGACGAAGAAATAGATAAGATTCAGAGGAAAATTATTAAAGAATTAGAAAAAAACAACTGGCAGGTCCGACGTTAAGTCGGACTCCGATCGAAGCGTCGGAGTAAGAAAATAATTTATGGCTAAGAAAAAATCATCCGTTGTACCGAAGCAAACATCGACTGGTTATGATGCTAAAGATATTTATGTGTTGGAAGGGTTAGAGCCGGTAAGGAGAAGGCCGGGAATGTATATTGGCTCAACAGGAGTTGACGGGCTTCATCATTTGATTTGGGAGGTGGTTGATAACAGTTTAGACGAGGCAATGGCAGGTTATTGTACGGACGTAGGAATCACCTTATTCTCTAATGACCGAATTGCTGTTGCTGACAATGGCCGAGGAATTCCTGTTGATATCCATCCTCAAACCAAAAAATCAGCCCTGGAAACAGTAATGACCACTTTGCACGCTGGAGGAAAATTTGGTGGCCAGTCATACAAAATTGCCGGAGGTCTGCACGGAGTCGGCGTTTCAGTTGTTTGCGCGCTTTCAAAATGGATGAGAGTGGAAGTTTGCAGGGGCGGATATATTTATACCCAAGAATACAGCAGAGGAAAACCAAAAACCAAAGTAATTAAATCCGGAAAATGCGAGGGATCGGGGACGAATGTAATTTTTGAGCCGGATCCAGAAGTATTTTCGATTACAAAGTTTAATTGGACAACAATTTTAGACCATTTAAGGCAGCAGGCATATTTGACAAGGGGTGTAAAGATTACGGTTTTTGACCAAAGAAACGAAGAAGGTTCGAAAGCCAAAAACGGCTTTCGAACCCATACATTTTATTTTGAAGGCGGTTTGACTTCTTATATTAAATATTTAAACCGAGACCAAAAAGTCATCCATCATAATGTTTTTTATGCGGAAAGAGAAAAGGACGGAATTTTGGTTGAAGTTGCCATCCAATATACAGACGATATTCAGCCGCTGGAGGTTAGTTTTGCAAACAATATTCATACTGGAGAAGGGGGAATGCATTTAACTGGCTTTAGAGCTGCTTTAACCCGGGCTTTAAATGATTAT
>CAYISL010000071.1:0-3365 GCA_964366075.1 uncultured Candidatus Saccharibacteria bacterium | reverse complement strand
TCAAAAAATTTATTTTTTCTTCAACCGGTGGCGCAATTTATGGACAACCAAAAAAGTTGCCTGCCGACGAATCCACTCCTCCCGTAGCTCTTTCCGCTTACGGACTTTCAAAATTTCTTGGTGAAGAATGCATTAAGTTTTACAGCCGGCTCTATGAATTTGATTATCTTATTTTCCGTTATCCTAATGTTTATGGACCTCGCCAAAATCCTAAAGGAGAAGCTGGAGTAGTAGCTATTTTCTCCGGCTTATTGAAGGAAAACAAAAGACCCGTCATTTATGGCGACGGTACTAAAAGCCGAGACTATATCTATGTAGATGATATTACAAAAGCTAATGTTATCGTTCTTAAAAAAGGCAAAAACGAGACTCTTAATTTAGGTTGGGGAAAATCGATAAGTGATCAAATAATATTTGATACGATTGCTAAAAATTTCGGCGCTAAATTAAAGCCAATTTACGCTCCTTTTAGAAAAGGCGAAGTTTACCAAATAGCAATAGACGCAAGCCTCGCCAAAAAGAAAATTGGCTGGCTGCCTAAAATATCTTTAGCTGAAGGCATTAAGAAAACAATCGCTCAATTCATCAATAATTAAATTTTTCTTTTCTACGGTTTTAATGAAAAGCATTTTAAATTTCCTCTTTAAAAACCAAAACATCAGGCAAACTGTTGCTAAAAACACTTTTTGGCTCTCGTTCGGAGAAATAGCGGGGAGGGTTATTCGAGCGGCAATCATTATTTACGCCGCTCGAGTTTTAGGAGCGGCCGGCTGGGGGGCTTTTTCTTACGCTATCAGCTTGGCAGGATTTTTTACTATTTTCTCAGATTTCGGAGTAAGCTCCATTCTCACTCGAGAAGCCGCCAAAAATGACACTTTTCGTTTAAAATATCTCTCAACGATTTTTTTTATAAAACTAATCTTGGCGGGAATAAGTTTGACTTTAATTATTTTTGCCGCTCCTTATTTTACTAAAATTGAGGAAGCAAAATACCTTCTTCCGATCATCGCTTTTGTGATGACTTTCGACACTCTAAGAAATATGGCTATTGCCTTTAACAACGCTTTAGAAAAGATGGAGGTTAATGCGGTAATCAATATCTCAACTAATATAGCAATCGTCGGATTAGGAATTGCTTTTCTTTTAATCTCTCCAAAAAGTTCTTATTTAGCTGTTGGTTACGCTCTCGGCACCGGAGTCGGATTGGCGATAGCTGCCGGCACCTTAAGAAAATATTTTAAAGATATTTTTTCCCGCTTTTCCAGAGAGCTGATAGTCCCTATTTTAAAATCAGCCTGGCCCTTTACTCTTTTAGGCCTTCTGGGAATTATTATGATTAACACCGACACGATAATGTTAGGATGGATGCGTTCAGCCGCTGAAGTAGGATTCTACAGTGCCGCTCAAAGACCGATTCAGTTCCTTTACGCTTTGCCGGCGGTATTAGCTACCAGTATTTTCCCTAATTTGGCCCGCTGGGCTAAATCTAATGACAAAAAATTTGGCTTTTTATTAGGGCGATCAATGATTTTAGTTTTTGCTGCAGCCTTTCCCCTTTGCTTGGGAGGCATAATTTTGGGGCCGGAAATTATTTATCTGCTTTACGGCGCACCCTATTATGCTTCTATTTTGGCCTTTCAAATTCTAATGCTCACCCTACTGGCTGCTTTCCCGTCAACTTTAATAGGAAATGCCATTTTTGCTTATGATCGACAGAAAAGTTTTATCGGATTTATCGGTTTAGGAGCTTTAAGCAATGTTTTACTTAATTTCTTTTTAATTCCTTGGTTTGGCATCTATGGAAGCGCGGCTGCTACTATTTTCGCCCAATTATTGGCCATCGGTTTTATCTGGGCTAAAATGAAAAAAATTAATTATTTTGAAGTGTTCCCTCACTTAAAAAAAATTATTTTTACTACGGCGATAATGGTTTTTTTTGTTCTCCTTTTAAAATATTTAGGAGTGATTTTCTATCTTAATATTATATTTTCGGCTCTTATCTACTTTTTGATCCTTTATCTCCTCAAAGAACCAATCCTAACCGAGATTAAAAAAACTTTTAGGCCAGAACCGGGAGTTTACCCCCACACTAATAGTAAATAGCCATTCTCCCGAAGCCGTTGGATTAAAGGATAAAAACATTGATTTATCCTGAGACAGATTATTTCCTTTTCAACCTACAGAATGCCCTTGCTTCGCAATTCACTATTAGTGTGGGGGTTTAGTAGAATATACCAGAACCTAAAAATACCAGCTTAAGTTGGTATTTTTAGTTTTTGGTGGTCAATTTTTGGAAAAAGTGCGAACCTGCTATTTATCCGCCGAAGCTTTAGCGCAGGAGGACGAGCAGAACCCGACGAAACCTAACCGCTCGCCTGTCCGCCTCTGGCGGAGGCGGCGCGGAATTCCCCCTTGAGATCCCCCTTCCGCACCGCCCTCGCGGGAGTCCAAGCTTTTTGGCCACGAAAGGGGGAAAGGTGTAAATAAAAAAGTGCGCGTTATCTGATACGCTCAATAATACCACCAATAAAATTAATCAGAGTGGGCACAAATGGAAGAAGAGCGGCCAACGCAATAACTCCGGTGAAAATTATAAGCCAAAAGGATAGACGAGAGTTTGATTTTTCAGCTCTTTGAATACTTTTCGCTAGTATTATCGATGCTTGAGTTTGAGCTTCGTATGTGGCGAGAATATTTCCTTTTGCTGAACGCCTAACCAAGTCTTTTTCAGCATCTGTAAAATTATATTGTTCTTCTATAGATTTTTTAGAATCATCCATATTTTACCTTGCAGGATTTGCTTGTTTAATTATAGGAAGTTGATTTAAAAATTTTCGTTCCGGTTGAGCTTCAAATTTCATATGGCTAATTTCCTCAGATTTTAATTTACCCTCGGCTTTAGCAACATAAATTTTCAGCCCGCCACCTCCTTCTTTTGTGTTGATTACAGCAAGGTTAAACTCAATTGGTTTTACTATTTCGAATCCCGTACCTCTCACGCCATTTTTTATAGCAGTAATGGATGAATTGATGTATTCTTCAAGTTCTTTTGATTCTATATTCATGGCAAGAATTATCGCAATATAACATTTTTTTAATAGCAGGTTACAGTTATATCAGATCGCGATTTATTGTGCATCGGATGGAATTCATCTTAATAACACTGAACGGTCGCATATGCCCATCCTCCCGATGGGCCTGGGATGAGGGTACAATATGTTGTTTTTGGAATTTGAGGTAATAAAGGTGTTGGAGGAATGTATGGAGTCTGCCGTACGGTAGGAGTAGTTACGGCACTAACATATTCACTAGCTACAGTATAAGCATCTAGATCGGAAGAGCGTCGTGTAGGGAAAGAGTGTAGA
>CAYISL010000070.1:710-3445 GCA_964366075.1 uncultured Candidatus Saccharibacteria bacterium | reverse complement strand
TATCGTACATTGTCAATAACAAACCGGTGATTTTTAAGGGATGCTTTAAATTATCTCTAATTAAATCAATAGTAGTAAAAAGCTGACCTAATCCTTCGAGACTGTAATAGTGGCACTGGACCGGAATTAAGATTTCATCAGAAGCTATTAGTCCGTTAATAGTCAAAAGGCCAAGACTCGGCGGCAAATCAATTAATACATAATCATAGCAGTGCCTGATTTTATTAAGAAATTTTCTTAGAAAAAATTCTCGGTTTTCTTGATTGACTAATTCCACTAAAGCCCCGGCTAAATCAAAAGAAGCGGGTATTAAATGAAAACTAAAGATATTGGTATTTTTAATTAACTCTTCTGGCTCAACTAAATTAAAAATCCCATGATAAATGCTTCTGTCTAATTTTGTCGGAATCACGCCCAAGCCAGAAGTAGCATTGGCTTGCGGATCAAAATCAATTAAAAGAACTTGACGGCCCATCGCCGCTAAATAAACTCCCAAATTCATCGCGGTGGTAGTCTTTCCAACGCCTCCCTTTTGGTTGCAAATAGCAATTACCCGAGCCATGCCATAATTATATAAATTTTCAAGCCCAAATGCAAAAATTTATTTATAATTATGAGCACCCCGCCCTCTATGCCCGTCGAACAAAGAATAGATTTCTTTATCAGCATTAAACTTAATGAATGCTTTGTTTTAATTCCATAAGCTTAGAGGGCGGGGTAAAGGTTTTCTGGCTAACCCAGCCCTCTACGCTAAAGAATCATTATATCAAAAGCCTAGAGGGCTGGGTTAGAGAAAGCCCTTTACTATAATCCAATTTTATGACATTATCAATATTAAAAAATGTTCTTCTGCCGAGGTGGCGGAACTGGCAGACGCACACGCCTCAAGAGCGTGCGAGAGTAATCTCATGAGGGTTCAAATCCCTCCCTCGGCACCACGTGGCATCAAAATTTAAATCCCGCTTTTATTGCGGGATTAATGCTTTCCAAATTCCCTTCTGCTATTTGTGTGAATTAAACTAGAGAGATATTTTAACTTGGTCGCAATTACTGAACGAAGCTCGAACCTAACAAGTTTGGTGCGGGATTTCGTTTCACTTCACTTTTTGCCCGCCCGCTTTTGCCCGCTTGCCCCGTAGCGAACTTGTCCTACTTCGGGGCTTCGCGGGCGAGCCGCCGCTAATTTCATTAAATCCTATGCAGTAAATTCAACTAACTTAATAATCAACCAAGAAATAACCAGAAAAGAAACTGAAAAAAGCGGCACAAAAATAAATTTCATTTTATCTTTTGGGTTAAATGACCAAGACGAATAGCCAGCTGATTTCAGTTGAATAAATAAGGATTTGTCCTCTGCCTTAATTCTTTTAATAAATAAAGAGAGGGCTAAAGCTAAAAGCGGAATAATATAAATGACTAAAAATAGCGTAATATTACTCCCATATCTAACTATTGGTAGTATCACTATTCCAAAACCTAAAAATGGCAAAGCAGCAAAAAACAGAATGACAGCGAGCCTCCGTTTCCATGCATAGCCTCTTTGTCTTATTTCACTAAGCAATGAGGCAATATTTTCATCTCTTGCTTTTGTCCTAAACAGAACTGTTGCTATCAACAATCCTATAATAGATAAACAATTTGATAAACCAACTAGTGCTAACTTAGAAATACCATTTTTGCTTCTCAAATCTCTAAAGATAATCCAGCCCGTTATAATACAGGTAATTATAGAACTCAAAATCAACAAAAGCACTCCGTTAAATAAAGCATATTGAGCAACAAATGAAGAATAAAAAGTCTTCAGCGGCGCCCCGGAACTTATCCATAAATCGTCAGTAAGAAATTTAGAAGGAGCCTTAATTTCAATTTTTGTATATTTAACATTTTTAGTAGGGCCATTGTAAAAACTTTTTAATTCTTCTTCTATTGTTACGTAATTATCAATAAAATATTCGGCCTCGATGTAGTTTTTTATATCTTTGAATATTTTTGGCGACCTGTGCCCAATAATTCTGATAGTAGCGGGAACTATCTCGCTTCCATAAACACTTGTTGGTAAGAGTGGATAGTAAATTTTTGTGGTAGGGAAAGTCACAAAAACACCTTTTTGTTTCTCCTTGCCTTGTTGCGAATAAGGTGTTATTAAATTCGGATTTTGGAATAAATGATCAACAAACCCCTCTTTTACATCGGGATTTCCTTGCAAATACTTATAAGCTTCTTCTCCAGAAATTTTGAGATAATTACGCAATTCAGGGAAGTGAATACCGATTTGCATATCAAAGTAATTGCTTACCTTAGAATAATCATTATGATTTTTTAAGTAATAAAGTAGATTCTGTTCGATTTCTGATCGTGATAATGAAGACGATACTTTTTCCGAAATCCAAGAAACAATAAAGGTAAATTCTTTCCCAATATAATGATCCAAGACCGGAATAGACCCCTCTTCAACTTTTAGATTTTTGTTTTGGAGATACCAATATAAAGCTTGAGCGGTCTTTGCGGTGATAATCTCGGTAGTAATTCCTTCTTTCTCTAAATGTTCGTGGACTATTACATCAGTTTCTATAGCCCTTCTCATAGGTGCGCCTAACATCCCTTCCCCTGCTATTGGTGCTTTAAAGGTACCCATTCCCCACCAGTCAATAAAAGGAATTGTATAAATCTGGGTTGCGGGTAAAACCTTTTTAATATCAAATTAAGCACTGAATTTAGCTTATTCTAAAAGTTTA
>CAYISL010000070.1:0-700 GCA_964366075.1 uncultured Candidatus Saccharibacteria bacterium | reverse complement strand
TAACTTTTCGAGCTCTTCTAACTTTTGGTTTATTTTGCTTTTTTCGAAATTTCTTCTCCGCTTAATCTTGGAAATTTAGTAACCACATCAATAACTACTTTATTCGGCTCAGCAGGAACGGGGAAAATCCAGACAACATTCCCGCTCGTTTCTTCCATGCCGATACTTAAAATCATTTTCTCTAATCCGCCTTCATAATTAATAAAAGCTTGTTGATTGCTTTCACCTAAATAGTCCCAACGATCCGAATAAGGATCCGGCCTAATAATCATTCCGTCTGCTAAAGCAAGGTTAGGAATTGCTAATGAAACTATTAATAGGGTGCTTATAATAATAAATGAGAATAAAATTTTGAGTTGTTGTATGTTCATAAAATTGATAGGTTAATTATTGTATTTAGTAAATGACCTTTTATGGTATTTTACCATCAATCTATGGTTTTGCTAATTCATCTAAACTGACGACGAGAACTTTAGTGATTTTTGTTAATGTCTCGTCTGGTCGGGCCGCTGGGAATCCCCGCCTTCGCCTGCTTCGGCGGGCAGGGAACCCTCCCCGCCCTGCCGTCGTCTATCTTTTCGGGGCACCCAGATTCGAACTGGGGCTAAATCCTCCCAGTTATGGTATAATCAATAAAAAACCCAAAAAAACCCGGCCTCTTTTAATTTAATATTAATTTATAAACCCAAAATAGCAAATA
>CAYISL010000069.1:0-3446 GCA_964366075.1 uncultured Candidatus Saccharibacteria bacterium | reverse complement strand
ATTTCCCCTGTTCGTAAAGACTTTCGGAAATTTCAAAATCGTAAAATTTTTCAACTTCAATTTCTGCCCCCAGCTCTTCTTTAATCTCGCGCTTTAAACCCTCAATCGGGTGTTCACCTGGATTTAAAAATCCGCCGGGAATTCCCCATTTCCCTTGGGCTGGTGAAAAGTTTCTTTGAGTCAGAAGAACCCGCTTTTTCTCATCCAAAATAATCGCCGCTGCCCCGGGCACTGACGCTGAATAATATTTAGCCTGGCATTTTAGGCAGCTGGCGGCTTCTTGTGAATCCCTATTTAATTTCCCACCACAGCGGGGACAATACTTCCAATTTTTAGTATTCATCTTTTTCTCCCCTTTATTTTACCCTAATTTTTAAGTAAAATAAATGAGACGGGAAGTAGTGGAACGGTACCACGCATCGTTCGGGACGATGAAGCAGAGGGTTCGACTCCCTCCTTCCCGATAAAAATCTTCGATAGAATCAAATTATTAGTTGGAAAATTTACACTTGTTGTTATATATAATTTAACTCTATGAGAAATTTAAAAAATAGCTTATTGGCTGAGAAAGAGATCGAATCTGTTTTAAAAATCGCGCAAAAAGTAATATCTAAACTTGATTTTTACACCGAAGAGGCAAAGAAGGAAGAGCTCAATAAATTTACTATTGAAACAATAAAACAATCACTAGAAAATAAAGCTTGCCTTTTTATTGTTGCAAAAATAAAAAAACGTATTGTTGGATTTATCGTTGGATACGATTATGGAGGGGTTATATATGGAGATTGGATTATGGTTTTGCCCGCATATCAAAGAAGGGGAATCGCTCAAAAATTGTATTATGACTTAGAGAAAAGATCAAAAGATAGAGGTTGCCACCAATTTTGGGGATTGATTGAAAAAAATAATATTGAGTCATTACAATTTACTCAAAAGCTAGGAATGAAAATTTTAGCCGAGTTTAAAAATTTCTGGTATCATTTAGACTATTATTTAGTAATCAAATCAATTTAGGAAGTTTATGAAACCAATAATTTCAGTAGCAATTGGACAAGTTAAAATAGATAAAAACAACAATAAAAATTACCAAAAAATAAAAACGCTTACAAGTCAAGCCTCTAAAAACGGAGCTGATATAATTTGTTTTCCAGAGTGTATTTTTAGCAGGATAGATAAACCAGCCGAAAAAAAAGACTTAGCTTGGCTTAAAAAAATATGTCTAACAAATAAGATCATTGTTTTGATTAACGGATATTTTATCGATAATGGTTCTATCAAAAATCGGACATATCTAATCGCAAAAAATGGAAAAATTTTGGGACATTACGATAAAATTTACCCATCTAAAAAAGAAATTGGTAAAATTAAAAGAGGCGAGGAAATAAAAGTTATAGAAACTGAAATTGGTAAAATAGGGCTCATTACTTGCTGGGATATTTTCTTTCCAAATTTGATTGAAAATTTAAAGAAAAAAGGTGCCGAAATAATTTTTTGTCCATCTTTTTGGCATGATGAATTCTCTAAGGAATCATCTTTTGTTACCAAAATTCCAGTAGTTATTGCCTATTTATATATGAGTTATTTTGTTTATGTTAATAATGTTTTCAAAGCAAAACAAATTAGCCAAAGTCAAATTGCGGCGCCCTGGGGCATAATCAAAAGCATTGAAGGAAAAGAAGGATTAATAATCGCTAAGCTTTATGCTAATCGGCTCAAAAGATTTATTGATCAAAATAAAGCAGCTTTTTACGAAAGAAAATACCTTGAATTTTAGTAATGTTTTACCAGAAGCAGAGGGTTCGACTCCCTCCTTCCCGAATCATCACTTCTATATTGCGCAGTATGGTAGTGGAAAATGAAAAATCTAAACTCCCATTGCGCGAACGGATTTCTGGGATATACCAATGGCTCAAGACTTGAGCCGTTCGATTAAAATTAAAAATAATATTTTAGAACATTTGTATGTTATAATAAATTTTGGAGGGAAAAATGAAAAAAGTAATTTTAATTGTCGGTTTGGTTCTAATTGTGTTTGGCGGTGGTTACATCACCTACATCAAATTGGTTAAAAAAACTAATATCGGCTTACCCGGCACCACCAGTTCTCTCAACGCAACTTGCGAGTTCAACGATGCAAATCTCTGTAAGTTTTTAAACAGTTGGAAAGAACAAAAGTACTACACAGTTAATTCGACCACGACACAACAATCAGAACAAAAAACAAGTAATGTTTATAAGACAGTTGGTGATGATAAAAATCAGATGATCGCCATGGAAGAAGACAAAGAGGTCTACAATACTATTGTCATCGGCGAAACAACCTACACCAAAGATTATTCCGACAATAAATGGTGGAAGCAGACCGCCACACCATCAACGAATTCAGAAATTGCCGCAGAAGAATCAAGATTCGATTTTGATGAATCTGCAGATACCCAAAAAATTACTTATAAGAAAGTTGGCACCGAAACATGTGGCTCTCTAACTTGTTTTAAATATCAGGTGATAGATCCAGCCAACACCGAATCAACTGATTATATCTATTTTGATGACAAAGAATATTTACTTCGCAAAATGCGCAACGAGGCAAAAGACGGCTCAATTACCGAATCAACTTTTGATTATTCTAAAATATCGATCGAGTCACCTTCACCAATAAAAGAAGGCAACCCCTTTGATATTCCTCAGGTAACGCCTTAGTAATTTTTATTTTAAGAGACTGAATACATCGAAGACAAGCTTTAAGGTTAAAAGCTTATTATGGACCCTGTAAATAACAAGCTCTGTTTCCTTAAAACAAACTTTCCCGAAGGGATACTTCGAAGTTTGCTGCGAAGAAGTTTATTTTTTTAAGTGCCGTTTGCATCCACTTTAACGCAAGTTTGGTTTCGAATTTTCTTGAGCATAAATTAAATACAAGGGACAAAAGATGGGAAAGATAAATGCGACGTGGCATTAAAATACAATATGAGAATATTATTTAAATGAGGAGCGTATTGGGAGGAATAAAATGAAAAAAAGTTATTGGATTTTAATTATTATTATTGTTCTTTTCATCATCAGTGGTATTTTTGGCTATTTATACATCACCAATAAAAAAACTAATACCAGCCCAACCCCGTCGCCTACTTTTGCCAGCCCCGGAATCACAAAATCACCAACTCAATCGCCTTCGCCAACGACGGCAATATCTCCGACTGCCACCCCGACAACGACTGTCAAAATCTTTCTCATTGCCAAAGACGATAATGGCGCTTCGGGCAAACTCGTCGGTTGCGGGGATAGCGCGGTGGCGGTTGAACGCGAAGTCCCGGAAACCAAAGCGGTTTTAAGGGCAGCGATTGAACAGTTAATATCTATAAAAGATAAAAGCTATGGAGAGTCAGGACTTTATAACGCTCTGGCTGATTCGAGCTTAAATTTCCAAAGCGCGGAAATTACTGACG
>CAYISL010000068.1:0-3494 GCA_964366075.1 uncultured Candidatus Saccharibacteria bacterium | reverse complement strand
ATCAGTGATGCCGACTTTTTATGGTGAGAAGGTGGTGATGCGTCTTTTGCGAGCCACCGCCAAACCAATGAGTCTTCATGAATTAGGATTATTGGAAGAAACAGTAAAAGTTATTGAAGAAAATATCAAAAAAAGTTTTGGGATGCTTTTAGTTTGCGGTCCAACCGGATGCGGTAAAACTACCACTCTTTACGCAATCTTAAATATATTAAATAAACCTTCCCTCAATATAGTTACTATCGAAGACCCGATTGAATACAGTGTTCCTTATGTTAATCAAATTCAGGTTAACCCCCAGGCCGGCATTAGTTTTGCTAATGGATTAAGAGCGATTCTCCGCCAAGACCCCAATATCATTATGGTCGGTGAGATTCGTGATGAAGAAACTGCTGAAATTGCTGTCCATTCGGCTTTAACCGGCCACTTAGTGCTTTCTTCGCTTCATACTAACGACGCCCCCACTGCTGTTCCTCGACTCATTGACATGAAAATCGTTCCTTTTTTGGTAGCAGCGGTCTTAAACGTAATAGTGGCCCAGCGATTGGTTCGGAGGATTTGTCGAAACTGTCTCGAATCTTTTAAGCCTTCAGCTGAGATAGTAGCAGCTGTTGAAAGCCAAGCGGCAATCTTGGGAGCTAAAATCAGAGCGCCAAAACTATTTTACCGAGGAAGAGGTTGTGCTGCTTGCGGTCAAAGCGGTTTCTCAGGACGTTTGGGTATTTTCGAAGTTTTGAATGTTAGCGAGGCAATCCGGAGTTTAGTCGTGTCTCCTAATTTTACTTTGGATGCCTTAAAAGATTTAGCTAGAAAAGAGGGAATGGTCTCAATGTTTGAAGACGGTCTTCGAAAAGTGGAATTGGGGTTAACGACCGTTGAAGAGGTGCTGAGGGTTATTAGGGAATAAACATGCTAATAAGTTTGCGAATGAATGCTAATAATTTGCTAATAATTTACGAATATTCGCATACTATTCGCAAAAATTCGCATATTTATTAGCATATCTATTATATGCAGTTTCATTATCTTGCTTCTCAGCCGAGCGGAAAAATTATTGAAGGGGACACTGAAGCCCAGGGAGTAGCTGAGGTTTTGGAACATTTAGGCGCCCAAGGGCTGAAACCAATCTCTGTTAAGGTCATTAAAGGAGGAATTGGCAAAGGTTTAGCTAAGGGATTATTTTCTTCTTCAATAAGCCTTATTGACAAGATATTTTTAACTAAGTATTTGTCTTTAATGCTCAAAGTAGGCACGGATCTCTTCCGGGCTATTGATATTTTAATAGCCGATTTTGAAAAACCAGCGGTTAAATCGCTTTTAATAGAAATCCGTTCAGCCCTAGAAAAAGGTCAGCCATTTTATACTACTTTTGCTAAGTACCCTCGCTACTTCTCCAGCGTTTTTGTTAATTTAATCAGAGCCGGCGAGAGTTCTGGTAACCTAGATAAGATCTTTGAGGATTTAAGCAACTCCTTATCCCGGCAACAAGAGTTGCGTTCTCGTATTCGTTCGTCTTTAGTTTATCCAATTTTGCTTTTAATTGCCTCGGTTCTTATTTTAATTTTACTAGTGACTTTTGCTTTGCCGCGTATAGCCAAGGTCTTTTTAGAATCAGGAATCAAGCCACCACTTTTCTCTCGGATAGTTTTTAGTATTGGTCTTTTTATCGGCAACAATATCTACTTTATTTTAATTCCTATCATCATTTTAGGTTTGGGTTTAGTGTTTTTTTTCATAAAGACAAAAAGTGGTCGGCAATTTTTCTCCCGTTTTATTCGTAAAATACCTGTTATTTCTAAAGTTTTAAAACAAATTGCTCTTCAAAGATTCGCTGATACTTTTTCCTCTTTGCTTAAGTCTGGCCTTTCAATGGTTGAGTCTTTAGAAATTACCGCGGAAGCAGTAGGAGACGAAGAAATTAAAAAAGCCCTTCTTAGAATTTCCCGCGAAGGGATATCCAAAGGAGTGAATGTTGGAACGGCTTTTAAAAAAGAGACTATCTTTCCTAATGTAGTGGTTAATCTGGTAGCGGTCGGAGAAACAGCCGGCCATTTAGATGAAATTTTAAACACTTTAGCTAACTTTTATGAATTAGAAATTGATGCTTCTGTTAAAACCTTGGTTTCTTTCTTAGAGCCAGTCCTATTAGTCTTTATTGGACTAATAATTGGGGGCATTGCTCTTTCTATTATTGTCCCCATTTATCAATTGGTGGGGCAGTTCTAAAATATGCTACAAGCTACAAGCTACGAGCTACGAGAGAGAGGTTTTACGCTTTTAGAGTTGATCTTAACCCTGGCTATTATTATTGTGTTAGGAGTGGTGGGTAGTATTTATTTGTTTGGTGTTAGGGAGCGAAAAATTCTTGAGAACACTGCTAAAGAGATTGTTTTCAGTTTAAGGGATGCCCAACAGCGATCCATTTCTCAGCAAGATCAAAAACAGTGGGGGGTTTATTTCGAAAACCCAACTTCTAGCAATGACTTCTATGCTTTATTTTATGACAGTTACCCATCAGGAACAGTTTCCAAGGCTTATCTTAATCGAACGATTATTTTCACCACTCCTTCTACTGGTGCCAGTTCTTCTATTATTTTTTCTAAACGCACAGGCTGGCCTCTAGCTTCAACCTCAATAACTATTGCGCTATTAAGAAGTAGCAGTACTAATAAAGTGATCAGCATTAATGAAGTCGGAAACATTTCCTATTAAATTTAAATGGTTCAAACTTCACATTTCCCCGAAGGATCCCGACAAGTCGGGACCTGCCCCGGTAGTAAAGCAAAGCTTACTACGGGGCAAAGCGGGGCAGGCAAGATTCAAGAGAAAGGGCAGTCTTTAGCAGAAATTTTGATCGCTGTTTCTATCGGAGCAATCATTATTGGTAGCGCCGCTGTCGGTGTCTCCTTGCTTTTGCGGTCTAATTTAGAATCTCGATCGTATTATACTGCTTCATTTTTAGCTCGAGAGTTTATTGATAAGGCTCGCTCTGTCGCCGAAGGTAACTGGCATGATATTTATGATTTACAAAAAGGCACCACCAGTTCATATAAATTTACTGCTTCGGGAACAGCTTTAACAGTGGCTTCTGGTACCGAATCGTCAACTGCAGAAAACACTACTTATACTCGTTATTTTACTGTTGAAAATGTCTATCGGGACGGCAGTGGTAATATTACTGAAAGCGGCAGCGAAGATCCTTCCACTCAAAAAATTACCGCCTTAGTGAGGTGGGCTAGTGGAGCTCAAACTAAAGAAGTAACCGTTAATGAATATCTTACTCGTTGGAGAAACAAAATTTTTCCCCAAAGTGATTGGTCTGGAGGTTCAGGGGAAACAGGTGTTCTTACCGAACCTAACAATAAATTCGCCAGTTCAACCAATATTGATTATACTTCAAGTAGCGGGTCAATAATTATTCAAGGATTCTAAGGAGTAATCGCCAATATACGAATTATGGTAAATATACGAACAAAAAACTTCTTCTTATCAGTTAC
>CAYISL010000067.1:0-3527 GCA_964366075.1 uncultured Candidatus Saccharibacteria bacterium | reverse complement strand
ACCACCAAGTCATGAGTCTCGCCGAAAACGGGCGGAAAATCCAATTCTGTTGAGCGTGCCGGTCTGGAACCCTATAATCCCATAACGGTATCAAAGCTCCTTATCAGATATTTTATACGCCTTACTCTCAACGTAACTTAAAAAATCCTCACCAATTTTATTTATGCGAAAAAAATTATCAGCTACAGTGACAAGGCCATTTTCTTGTAAATACGCTGTTATAAATGGGGTGATCCAGCCATCGTATTTGTCAGTCTTGGATTTAATAATATTTTGAAAATAATTACTAACATATCCGCAATCCATTCCTCGCCCCCCAAGTTTCATTGATTCTTTGAGTACAAACAAAAATCTTAGTTGTGCCCCAGTCATTTTTTGGTAAAGTTCTTCGAAAAAATAATTTTTATTGTTTCTATATTCTTTAGTAACCTGATATTGTCTTGAGAAAATCAATTTAAGCCGCTCAGGAATAACTATTTCTTTTAAATTTAGGCTCTTAATAAAAATACCTATTTCGTGTTTAAAAATTAATAAGACAACAATAGTTGTAACGGGCCAGGTTACTATTTTCAATAATTCTTGCATGGTTTGTTAACTTCTATTTCTAACTATGTCTAACATCTTTTATTTCTCCATTTTTATCTCTCAAAACTGCACTAAAACTATCATTTACTTTTACATCATCCTGTAAATTGATGGTTATTTTTTTGACGATCTTTTTCTCAGCAAAAAATGTCACTAATGCGCTAACTAAAGAAAGTAAAACAGAAATTATAGTGATGAAGATCTCTGATAAATGAATCGCGCCTAGCTTATTCAGACTCATGCTAAGCCAGGGATAAATACTGTTAATCAGGCCTCGGAAAAAAGGAAAGAGTATTACACCTGTGCTCATCGCAGTTAGGACTAACATCGCAACTTGCAACCGATAGTTCGAACGTTCTAGTTTTTCGCTTTGTGAATTTGCGGTCTCTATCGTTTTTCTTAGTTTTACGACTTCTTGCTGTAAAGAATCTAAAGCAAAAACTGTTTCAACCTGTGTCGATATAACTTGCTGATTATGTGGTAACCCTGTTGTTGGATGGGTTTGCCTTTCTCTTAAGCTTGCTTCTAGTTCTTTATTCATAGTTGCACTTTTCTGGGCTTCACGGTCACCTCGTGGTATCCAAGTTGTTGAGCGTGCCGGTCTGGACCCTTTCAGTCCTTATAATGATTTTTTTCCCTTAAATTTTTTTATAAGAGATTCACATATATCTGATAGTGTTTTTGCCCAGTAGTCATTTATTATTTTTGTCTCACCTTCCGACAGCTCCTTGTGTAAATGAACATAATTTCTAGAGTCTCTTACAACGTGTAGTTTGTGAAATTCAATTTCAGAAATTACTTTATCATTGAGCGCTTTATTTAGAGCAGTCTCAAAAGTGTTGGTTTTTGTGCTTTCTCTCAAAATAGCTTCAATCAAAGAACCAAAAAGAATAATTGCCGGTTTCCACAATTTGTTCTGCAAGCATTTTTTTGCGTACTGGTAATCTCTTTGAAGCAGCAATCTTAGTTTTTGATTCGAAACGAAATCGAATGATCTGCTCCCAGCGATTTTTCTATAGTCGACATCGACACTTTTATATAGCTTTATCATTCTGTTTTTCTGCCATTCACGAAATGTGTCAGAAACAACTTTAGCCTTAGGGAATTTTAGCTGATAATCCTTTTTGTTCAACTTGTGTATTACCACTAAGTGGGTAGCCATATTGGTAAATCTTTTGTTACAAATCAAACATTCAATCTTATTTTCCATATAATTAGTTTAAATATTTTGGATCAATTAAGTTTAATGTCGTATAAAAAAAATCTAACCATTTACTGTAGTAAGTCTGGAGTAATGATTTAGGGTTAGGAACTGAATTCTTAGCTATGTCACTCAATTTGCTATGAATGTCGTCAAAAACCAACTTCTTGTCCAAAAGTAGTAAACTCTGACTACTTCCTTGCCCACCGATTGATAGAGAATTGCTTATATGTTCCCACTTCACGGTCTTTTTCGCTTGCATAATACTTGAATTTTTTCTAACTAACTCAAAAAGTGATCCTTGTAAACCTTCCATCACATTTCTCATAATGATTGCTACTTCTTCACAAGAAGAGATCTCAGAGCTTGCTTTCAAATATTTATCTACTGCTTTTAAAAATTCCTTTTTTAATTCAATGTCCTTTAGCATGTTAGCAATATCGTTTACAATATTTTGTTTTTTTTGAAGAGAATAGTAACCTGAATTAAGTGAGTTAACCCATGTTGAGTTTTTACTCGAACCAAAAGCACCTCCATTAATTCTATCGAACACAACTTCAGAAAGAGTTGCATTAGCAGCTCCAATAGTGCCTCCAACTGTAAGAGGATTAATTGAAAAATTTGGAAGGACATTTTTTATGGAGTCCTCAACTAGGCTTAGTGAGTTTTCAAACTCAGGAGTATTGAAGATACTGTTATTTTTCTTTTCAGATTCAATAACAGACTTTTCTGCCCATTCTGTCCATTCAATATTTTTTTCTATAACAGGAACTGTTTCTACAGCATTTTTAACCTGAGTAATATAGTTTTTTTGGTAATCCTTGATGTTGCGAATTCTTGTGATGATTTTTTTAGACATATTTAAAAATAATCTTAGGAGCCCCGGTCACTCCGGGGTGCACAACTTGGTTGCCGGGCAGGGAGTCGAACCCCGGTGATCAGATCCAGATTCTGACATCCTACCACTAGATGACCCGGCAATGCAGGGTATATTTTATCGCAAAATGGCCGTGAGTGGCTAAAACTGGTAGCGGCGGAGGGAAAGAACGGAGAGGGTTTTGAGCCCAATGAGGGTAACTAAGGCACCGACCAAGAAGATAAAAAATGACTCCATGATGGGCCTGGTGATCAGGAAATATGAGATCGCGAGGAGGAGGACGATGGTAAAGAGACCCATGGCGCTGGTACTGACCTTTTCCGGATCATGGCCTTGGCCAAAATTGGGGAAAACGTTGCCAAGATAGGAGGCAATAAGGGTGAGAAAAATGACCACGATTAAGGCAAGGCTGCCCAAATCTCTACCGTTACCCAAGAAGGGCCAAATGAAAAGACTAATGACCAAGAGAGGGAGGGATAAAGCGAGGGCGGCGAGAGTTTTTTGATTGATGATTTTTCCGGGCCTAACGGGCTTGGTAAAGAGAAACCAGGCGGTTTGCCCCTCACGGGCCATCAGGGGAAAAACAAGGCGCAGCAAGTAAGCGGTGGAATAAAACAAAAACCAGGCCAGACCATAAACCGCAATTGACTGGAGACCATGTACGGAGGTGGTGGCCCGAATGGAACTGCCCAGGAAAAGGAAGAAACCAAGAACGAGCAGAAGGAGAAAAAGGCCATAACCGACTTCGGCGGGGTTGCGCAGAGTAATGATGATATCCTTGACGGAGACAGAAAAGTTGGAATTGAAAAACAACGAGTTGGGGATCTTCGTTGAGAACGAAATGATCGGGGCGCTGGCCAGAGA
>CAYISL010000066.1:0-3625 GCA_964366075.1 uncultured Candidatus Saccharibacteria bacterium | reverse complement strand
AATTTTATATAAAGCGATTTATGCGATTCATCATTAAGAATCCGAGCAATCTCTAAGCCGGTTAACTGATGCTCTAAATAAACTCTTGACTGAGCCTTTCTTTCTTTAAGTGTTTTAAAATAATCTTTTCCAATTTGAGCAAATTCATCCATTTGAGCCTATTATAGCCCTTGGGCCTACTTTTCTCAAATTTTAGGGATAATTAAGTGATTTTATGCTATATTTTTTTTAAATACTGTGATAAAATAATGTAATAAAACTATTAATCAAATAAATGAGAAAGCGGATTTTTATTGCGATTGAGTTGCCGGAGAAAATAAAAGAGAAAATCTCGGAGATCGTAGAAGAACTAAAGCCGCTTTTTAAATTTTCGATACGATGGATAGAACAAGCCAATTGGCATCTAACATTGGTTTTTTTAGGTTATCAGAACGACGAAGATATTGGGTTAATTTCGGAAAAGTTAAAATCTCCGCTTCTTGAGCAAAAGCCATTTGAAATATTGTTAGAGAAAATAGTTTATGGTCCTCCTGGTAGACAGCCAAGAATGATTTGGGTGCAAGCTAAATCACCGGAGTACGGAATATTGAAAGAACTAATAGAGACAGAACTTGTCACTATAGGTATTAATTTCCAAAAAGAAAATCGATTGCCTAATCCTCACCTGACTCTAGCTCGATTCCAGCAGCCAATTAAAAATTTGCCAGAAATTGACACACCTCTAGATTTGATTTTTAAAACGGAAATTGTTACCTTAATGGAATCTAAACTAACACCTACTGGTGCTGAATATTGTCCTCTTAAACAATTTGCCCTAAGCAATCTATGAATTTAAAAAATTTAATAAAAACAAAAAGAATCAAAAGTATCAGTTTTGGAGTTATTATTGGGATACTCGGTTTAATTTTGCTGGTAGGCAGTTTCTATTTAGGTTACCAAATAAGAGGAAAAAATAATCCAGCCGTGATTATCCAGGGGGCGCCGGCAGGGGTTAATTTTGAAATTTTTTGGGATGCCTGGCAAATAGTAAGAAATAACTATCTTAAAAGCCAGACACTCGTCAACGAAAATTTGGTTTATGGAGCCATTAACGGTTTAATTAAATCCCTCAATGATCCCTACTCTGAATTTTTAAAACCCGATGATTCTAAAAAGTTCACTGAGGATCTTTCAGGTGCTTTTAGTGGAATAGGCGCCGAGATTGGTATTCGTAAGGAACAATTAGTGATTATTGCTCCGCTTAAAGGCAGCCCAGCCGAACGAGCAGGTTTAAGAGCCGGCGATCAGATTTTAAAAATCGATGAAACACCCGCCATTGATCTGAATGTCAATGAAGCAGTAAAAATAATCAGGGGGCCTAAGGATTCTAAGGTGGTGTTGACTATTTTAAGAGACGAGTGGGAGAAACCAAAAGAGTTCCCGATTACTCGAGAAGAAATTAATATTCCCACGATAGAGTTGGTTAGGCATAGCAATGGAATTAATCAAATAAAAGTATTTAATTTTAATGAAAATCTCTCCTTTGAGTTCTACAAAACCGCTCTGGATGTACTTTTTAGCAGTCCCCGGCCGAGAGGAATAATTCTTGATCTTCGTAACAACCCCGGTGGTTATTTAGAGGTGGCTGTCTATATAGCAGGCTGGTTTCTGGATCGAGGCGATATTGTGGTCAAAGAAGAGTTTCAAAATGGGGAAGTGACGATATTCAGAGCCAACGGTAATGGAGCTCTTAAGTATTTACCGCTAGTGATTTTAGTCAATAAAGGATCAGCTTCAGCCTCTGAGATTTTAGCAGGTGCTCTTCGGGATCAGCGAGGGATTAAATTAATTGGAGAGAAAACTTTTGGCAAGGGGACAGTCCAAGAAATGAAACCGCTTAAAGATGGTTCGACAATTAAAATTACGGTGGCTCACTGGCTCTTACCAAAAGGTAAGGCTATTGAAGAAGTCGGCTTAGTGCCTGATTATGAAGTTGCAATAAGCGATAAAGATATTGAAGCCGGACGAGATCCGCAGTTGGATAAGGCGATTGAGATATTAAAGGGAGAATTTAATAATTTTTAGCATTAATTAAATTAGAACTAATTATTCTCTTTATATCGCAATAAGAAATGCCACCGATTTTAATTCGATGGCATTTTTATTTTCCATTTCTTTTATTAGTTAATAGATTTTCATCTCCTTTCTTGCTTTATCATGCAAAGCAGCTAAGCCAGCAAGTAGAGTAATCTGTTGCATAGGAGTATCAACATTGTGGCAGCTGAACTCGTATCCTTTTCCTTCATGTATGTACCAATCAGACGGATGAAGACCGCAGGCATCGCCAGGACAATCAGCGGTAAACCTGCCGCCTTTCCTTATGTAGGCACGGAAAGAAGGCTCATCAAAACTTTTCAAACCGCCAAACATATACCCATAAGCGATTTTCATCGCTTGAACCATTTCTGAGATTTCCTCCCCTTCAGAGAAAGAACCTAACCATTTGCACAAAGAAATGCTGATGTCTCCTGACAATGAACCGCCATGTATATCTTTATGAGTTATAGTCTTAAAGGTAAAAAGTTGAGGCAAAACAGCAGAGGTATCTTTTTCAGAAAGCCGCAACAACGCAGTAAAAATAGTAAAACTAGCAGACACTGCTGTGGCGAGAGACCAATCAGTAATGTATTCTTTACCTGTCCCTCCGCAATGAATGCACTTTCCTGGGTAAGGTTTTTCTTTGCCAGAACCCTTACAATGGGGGCATTTTTTAGCGGTCTCCTCTTTGACCTTAGGCACGCTGACTAAAAACTCTACAAACCCGTCTTTTTCCCCTTTGTGCTTAAATGCCTGGTTGAATCCAATATCTCCATTGAAATCACCGCTGAAATCCTTGAATTTAAAATCTTCCAGCAAAGATTTAACAAATGGTGAATTCTGGAGATTAACATTAAGATTTGCGATAAAATTTTGATGGATTCTTAAAATTATGGCTGGTTCTTTTTCTTGCCAAGAGAACTCATACCAACAGGGAATATTCTCGTAAATAATCATTTTATTCATAACTTCCTCTCCTTTTTATTGTTAATTTGCTAAGAAACGATAATTCTTTTTACCTTAAAATAGAAAATTTTACAAGAGGCATGGATTTTGCCTAATTTTTGTATTTTTAGCCGGCTTCGCTTATACTAACTATTATGAAAGTAATCCTTTTAGAAGATGTAAAAAATTTAGGGAAGAAATTTGACATTAAGAATGTTCCTGACGGTTATGCTCGGAATTTTCTTTTACCGAAAAAAATGGTTCAAGTTGCGACGCCAGCAGCTCTGGCCCAACTTAAGCTTCAAAAAGAAAACGAGGAGAAGGCTAGAGTGAGACGTCTCGCAGAGCTAAAAAAAATAGCCGCATCCCTAAAGGACCAGGTATTTATTTTTAACTTGAAAGTAGGGGATAAAGGAGAAGTTTTTGGTTCAGTAAGTGTTGATAAAATAATAGAATCACTTAAAGCAAAAGGATTTGAGATAAAAAAAGAACAGATTGATTTAGAAACGCCAATAAAATCGTTGGGGGAACACGTTATAAATATAAGATTAGATAGAGAGGTAAAGGGGACAATAAAAGTTAAAATCGAAGCTGAAGATTAAAC
>CAYISL010000065.1:0-3746 GCA_964366075.1 uncultured Candidatus Saccharibacteria bacterium | reverse complement strand
TCCTTCAACTGATTATCCGGATTTTCTTGATTGGGCAGATAAAACTTGGAAAGAATTAAAAAAAGAAAACAAAAGAGCAGTAATCAGTCTTTCCTATAACAGAATTGTTGGTGTAACTGTTTATCAACGCCATAAAAAATACGCCGATGCTTTAGAAATAAAAAATCTTACTGTCAGACCAGATTATCGAGGTAGATATATCGCCAGTTTTTTACTCAAGAACACTGAAATAGAAGGCGCAAAAGAATTTAATTCGAAATACGTGCTTTGCGATGCCAAAGCAAAAAATATTGCCGTCAAAAACTTTCTTTTAAAACATCGCTACTCAACTATATCCAGGACAGATTTATATAATCTTAACGCTGGCGACGACCTAATCTACCGCAAAAACCTCGTTAGTCTAATATTTTGACGATCGTTAAAATACTAGACTAATTGTGGATAACTTTTATCAAATATCAAATTGAAGAACTGAGTTTATCCGCCATTGATAAAAAAATAAAGTGGTGGTAAAATAAGATTAAACTTTGACAATTTGAAAACGCTGGAAGGGAGGATTTTAGATGACGAAAGCAGAAGAGAAGAGTAAAAACAGAAAGCGTCGTTTAGGCCAGCTATTAAATCTAGTAGGACAAACCCGAGAGGAGTATACCCATTATCTTTTAGGAATGCTTCAAGAGAAGGGAAAAATCCAGGCTTTTAAGACTTCAGGTAGCTTAGACAGGCAAGGTGTTGATTTCCGTATAATACTCGGAAAGAAGGGGCGCGTTGATATAGACGTAAAAAGTTCTATATTGGCGGTTTCTCATTCTCTCTGTAAAAAGAAGCATATGACGGAAGGGGTAAATAGAGTGTTATTCTATATCCCCAACTTCGGTAACAGCCCTAAAACAGAGATGGAACGACTGCTTTCTCTAATGAAAAATCACCGAACTGGAAGTTCTTAAAAATTAAAAGGGTAGCATTTTGTTAGCTACCCCTTAATTTTTACTAGCTTCGTAACTTCCTCCAATTCATGAAGTCTCAGGAATTAAATTTTAAGGTACCTCCGAATAGCAATAAGACTGGAAATAACTCCTAAGAATATCCCGATGCCTAATTGGGTGCCCAAATGAGACCAAAAATTCATTAAAAGATAAGAAGATAGATTCATCTCCGGAATAAACACTTTAATATAAGGTGTGGCGAAACTAGCTAAAGGCAGGAATATTAAAACACTTATCAATCCAGCAACGATGCCGAACATTATTCCTTCGGCGATATAAGGCCCGCGGATGAAATTATTAGAAGCTCCCACCAATCTCATAATGCCGATGGCTTCGCGATTAGAATAAATAGCTAATCTAATAGTACTGAAGGCCACTAAGACCGCAATCCCTGCCAAAACAAAGATTAAAACTAACCCTCCTCTTTTAATAGTATCGATAATTTTAGCTAGTCTTTCGATAACTAGCTGATTTTGACTATAAGTGACCTTATCGACAAGCGTGCTTATCGATTCATTATTTAAATAAGCAGCAATAGCGGGATATTCTTTGGGATCTTTAGCTTTAATATTTAAAGAAGCGCTTAAAGGATTTTCTCCTAGTTCTTCAACGGCTTGGCTGATGGTCGGGTCATCTTTATGTGTGGTTTTAAACTGAATGAGGGCTTCTTCGCGGGATATGTATTCAACGGTTTTAACTTCGTCAAGGGATTCAAGGGCACGTTTAATTTTCAAAACATCGTCTTCAACGGCAGTTGTTTTAAAATAGACACTGATGTCAATTTTATCCTGAAGCGAAACCAAGGATGTTTTAGCGATAGTGCCGAAAATAATCAGACCCTGCATAACAATAAGTGCTAAAATCATCACTGCTAAAGTAGCGCTGGAAAGCCAAAAATTTCTTATAAACCCCACAAAACCGTATTTAATTATCCTAAAAATTAAAGTAATCACTGATTTTTAATTTTTAACTTAATGTATAACGACCTTGTTCTTCGTCACGAATAAGGCGGCCTTCATCTAAACTTAAAACTCTTTTTCCTAAACTATTAATAATGTCTTTGTTGTGAGTGGCTAAGACTAAAGTCGTGCCTAATTCATTGATTTTAATCAAAAGCTTAATGATTTCATAGGTGTTGATGGGATCGAGATTGCCGGTAGGTTCATCAGCCACAATAACATCCGGACGATTAATTAAAGCTCGAGCAATAGCTACCCGTTGCTTTTCTCCACCAGAAAGTTCTCGAGGGAAATTACTCATCTTATTTTTTAACCCGATCATTTCAAAGAGTTGAGGAACTAATTCCTCAATTTCTGACTGGGGTCGACCGCTTGCTTCTAAAGCAAAAGCTACATTCTCATAAGCGGTTTTTTCCGGAAGTAAACGGAAATCTTGAAAAACTATACCAATTCGACGGCGCAGCGAAGAAAGCTCTGTTGATTTAAGTTTGGTGACTTCAATCCCGTCAAAAAAGATTCGGCCCTTGGTCGGTTTTTCCTCGCCAATTAAAAGTTTAATAATTGTTGATTTACCTGATCCCGACCGACCGACAATAGAGACAAATTCGTGAGGTGAAATTTTAAAATCTAAGCTATCTAAAGCAACAACATTAGGATTATAAATTTTAGAAACGTTTTGAAAAACAATCATTGGAGTAATCACTAATATACTAATTTTAACTCAGCTTCGATGAATTTATCAAGATTACCATTTAAGACTTCATCAACTTGGCTGGTTTCAACTCCGGTTCGATGATCTTTGACTAATTTGTAGGGGTGGAGAACATAAGACCGAATTTGGCTCCCCCATTCCGGAATTACCCTTTTGCCCCTTAGTTCCTTTAATTCTTTAACTCGAGTTTGTTCCATTAATTTGAAAAGTTTGGCCCGAAGTAATTTCATAGCTTGTTCTCGATTCCGGGCCTGAGAACGCTCTACTTGAGAAGCCACTGCAATGCCGGTTGGCAAATGAACAACTCTCACCGCTGTTTCCCGACGATTAACATTTTGACCGCCAGGGCCAGAAGAACGAAACATCTCTATTTTCAACTCTTCTGGCTTTAAGACAATATTTTTTTCTTCTACTTCGGAGATTTCTGGTAAAACTTCTACCAAAGCAAAGGAAGTGTGCCTTAATTTTTTAGGAGAAAAAGGAGAAATCCTTACTAAACGATGGACTCCCGCTTCATTTTTGAGATGACCATAAACATAGGAGCCCTCGATTTCGAAAGTTATATGTTTTATTGGAACAAGGCCGGTTTTTGACTGAAAGTTGCCATAAGACTCATCAATAACTTTAATTCCCCAGTTCTTTTTATTAGCAAATCGGGTATACATTTCCGCAAGCATAGCAGTCCAATCCTCGGCATCTTGACCACCAACGCCGGCAAAGATAGAGATTATTGCTGCTCCGCGGTCGTATTTATTACTAAATAATTGAGTAATTTCTAATTCTTTTAATTCTTTTTTAATTAATTCAGTTTCTTTTCTTAAGCCTTCCAAGATTTCAGTTTCTGATTCCTGAGTAATAGAGGCTAAATCTTCTATCTCTTTTATCCGCCGATTTAATTCTTTCCATTTATTAACTAAATTCTGCAACTCCCCTAGTTCTCTATTAATCTCTTCAGCTTCTTTGCGATTCTGCCAGATTTCTTCTTTAGTCAAAATTTCCTCCAGTTCTTTAATTTTTGCTTCTTTTTTAGCGAGGTCAAAGCCACCCGCCTAAGCGGCGGGTAATTTCATCTAACTCTTTTAAGTTTTG
>CAYISL010000064.1:0-3824 GCA_964366075.1 uncultured Candidatus Saccharibacteria bacterium | reverse complement strand
ACTGCTGGTATGCAGCAATTTAAGCGCTATTTTACCGGCGAATTAGATTCTCTTAAAGATTTTGGTTCTCAAAGAACTACTTCTATCCAGAAAAGCTTCCGGACAAGCGATATTGAAAAAGTAGGAGATGAATCCCATCTAACCTTTTTTGAGATGCTGGGCAATTTTTCTTTTGGTCCGGTTGGTTCTAATAATCCTCAAGATTTTTCTAAAGGTGGTTATTTTAAGCAATCGGCAATCTATTGGGCTTATCAACTACTGACAGAAGAATTTCAGATGCCGGATTCCAAGATTCAAGTGGCTGTTTTTGGCGGAGACCCTTCGGCAGGCTCAGGGCAAGCGGTTCCTTTTGACGAAGATTCTTATAATATCTGGCGGGAGATTGGCATCCCGGAAGAGAGGATTAAAAAGGGCGGCCGAGAAGATAACTTCTGGGGGCCGACCGGCGACGAAGGTCCCTGCGGTCCGACAACGGAAATTTACGTTGACGGCATTGAAATTTGGAATTTGGTTTTTAATGAATACTACAAGACGCGGATCAACGCAGAAGATAACGCGGAACTACGCGGAAAAATTCAGCGTGGGTCTGCGTCAAGTCTGCGTAAGTCGGCGTTGGTGGGGGTTGATACGGGAATGGGATTGGAAAGATTAGCAGCCGTAATTCAGGGAGTGAAAAGTGTTTTTGAAACCGATATTTTCCAGCCGCTTATAAATTTAATTAAAGAATTAGCTCCGAATTTAGATGAAAAATCCCTTCGCATATTTGCAGATCACTCAAGAGCGGTTAGCTTTTTGATTGCCGATGGCCTCCAGCCCTCTAATAAGGAAGCAGGATATGTTTTAAGGCGACTACTTCGGCGCCTTGTTGCTTATTTAATTAAAAACAATATTTCCACTAATCCTTTTCCTAAGGTTGTTGATTTTATTAGCAATCAATTTAGAACTTATTACCCGGAAATATCGAATAGCCAGAAAATTATTAAGGTTATCGAGCAAGAAAAAAATCGCTTTCAAAAAACTATTCAGAAAGGCCTAAAAGAAATCCAGAAATTTAAAAAAATTACTAGTAAAGAAGCTTTCTATCTTTACGAGACTTTTGGGTTGCCAATAGAATTAATTTTTGAATTTGCTGATAAAGAAGCAGTAAAGTTTTTACAGTATGGGGATTTTGAGCAGGAATTTAAAAAACACCAAGAAGTTTCTCGAGCTGGTGTTGGCCAGAAATTTGGCGGTCATGGTCTAGTTTTGGATACCGGCGAATTGAAAGCCGCAAGCGAAGAAGAGATGGAAAAAGTAACAAAACTCCATACCGCCACCCATTTGCTCCATCAGGCCCTTCGCGATGTCTTAGGATCAGAAGCTCACCAGATGGGTTCAGATATTAATAGCGAAAGAGCTCGTTTTGATTTTAGTTTTAACCGAAAATTAACTACTGAGGAATTACAAAAAATTGAAGATATCATTAACCAAAAAATAAAAGATGATTTGCCAATAACTTTTATTGAACTCCCGGTCGAAGAAGCGGAAAAAACTGGCGCTTTGCATTTTTTTAAAGAAAAATACCCAGATCGAGTTAAGGTTTATTCAATAGGGGAATATAGTAAAGAATTTTGTGGCGGCCCTCACGTAGAACATACCGCTCAGATCGGTAAATTTAAAATTTTAAAAGAAGAAGCAGTTAGCACCGGTGTTCGCCGTATCCGGGCTATATTAGAATATTAATCCCCACACTAATGAAGCACTGCGAAGCCCACAAGGTTTTTCTAAGAAGATTATCTTAAGATGTTCTTAGAATTAATCTTGGAATTCTTATTCTGATAGCAGGCTTCGTAAAAACCTGTGTTTCATTAGTGTGGGGATAAAGATATTGAAGAGAAATTATAAAGAAGGTATATTTATAGAGAAGATTATTGAAAACTTTTAATGCCCAAAACAATTTTTTTAAATCCTAGCGACGATATTGCTGAAGTAATAGAAGAAATTGTTAGCTCAGAATTCCCTGAAGTGTATTTAGTTGTGCCAAAAGCCTCCACCACGCGATTTAAAAGGAATCTCGCGGATTTTATTACCATCGAAAGAGAAAGTTCCGCTGCCAATAGAAAAGTCATCATCTGTTCTGAAGATCAAAATGTCTTAAATTTAGCCAAAGCAGCGGGTTTTCTAATTCGTTTAACTCCGTTTCCTGACCACTCAAAGAAAAGCCTTTTAGATATCCTGCCTCCTTCGATTTCTAAGCGGCAGGCTAAGGAGGTATTATCTAAAGAAAGCAAAGAAAGAGCTCAAAAAGAATTTTTAGAAGAAGTAATAATTCGCAAAGAAGAAATCCAGGAACAACCAGAGCCAAAATCTTTTGAAGTAGGAACTAAAAAAAGGAGAGCTAAATGGAAGAGCTACCTTATAAGAATTTTTGTTCTCGCTCTAGTGGGAGCGGTAATTGTTTTAGTATTAAGCCTTCTTCCCCGGGCGAATATTGAAATTATCACCAAAAAAATAGATTGGTCTTATTCTGATTCGGTGATCGCTTATAAAAATTCTTCCAGTGTTAATTTAGAAGAAAAGACCATTCCAGCAGAATTTCTCACTCTTACTCGCAATGCCAACTTAGAATTTCCAGCTACCGGGAAAGCGATGGTAAAAGAGAAAGCCTCCGGGAAAATCATAATTTATAACAGCCACAGTTCTGAGTCTCAAGCCTTGGTAGTTAATACTCGTTTTCTCTCGCCAGATGGCAAATTGTTCCGTCTCGAAAAAAGCATTGTTGTTCCGGGGGCCAAAATTTCAGAAGGGAAAATTGTCGCCAGCTCAATTGAAGCCACAGTAATTGCTGATCAACCAGGACCAGAATACAATATTGGGCCGGTAGAGCGCTTCACTATCCCTGGTTTTCAGGGTTCCCCGAAATACAATAATTTCTATGCCTCCTCGAAAGAACCGATGAAAGGAGGTTTTATAGGAGAGGCGAAAGTAGTAACCGACGAAGACATCGCCAAGGCAAAAAATAAATTAGCGGAAACATTAAAGGCCTCATTAGAGCAAGATTTTATTTTAGGATTTAACGACAAAAACCTTAAAGTTTTAGATGGGGCTAAAGAATTCAAAATTATAAAAGAGGAAATAGGGGTCAAGCCGAAATCTAGACAAGATAAGTTTAATATTTTCGGCGAGGCTTATTTAAATGCTATCGCTTTTAAAGAATCAGATCTTTTAGCAATGCTTCGTGATTTAGCCCAAAAGGAATTAAGTATAGATTTGGCCTATAAAGAATTTGAAACAAACTACGGCTTACCCCGAACTGATTTTGAGGCTAAGAAAATTTCCTTTCCAATCGATTTTAAGGCAAAATTTGTAAGGCCAATTTCCGTAGAACAACTTCGCCAGCAAATCTTAGGTAAGAACGAAACAGAGCTAAAAACTATAATTTTCTCTTTGCCTGGATTAGAACGGGCGAGAGTTTCTCTATGGCCTTTTTGGGTAAAAAGAGTCCCTAAAAACGAGCATTCCGTTAAAATATCAATTGATCCCTTGCCTAAGTTGTGATATTATGATAAATTCTAAATCTGTCTTTGAAGGCGTAGTAGAAGAAGCTCTTCCTGATACTAATTTTAGAGTAAGATTAGAGAAAGAAGATCGGACAGTTTTGGCCCATCTTTCTGGTAAAATGCGGCTTCACCATATTAGAATCCTGCCCGGCGATCGCGTGCTGGTTGAATTAAGCCCGTACGATAAGAATCGAGGAAGAATCGTGAGAAGATTGTAAATAAGCGACTCCAATTACGAATAGCACACGAATTTACGAATAAATATTCGTGTCATTCGAGTGAATT
>CAYISL010000063.1:0-3953 GCA_964366075.1 uncultured Candidatus Saccharibacteria bacterium | reverse complement strand
CCAAATTAACCGGCGAGCCGCTGATAAAGGCTTTAACATTTTCCAAGCTTGTTTCTAAAATTCGTTGAAGGGCTTCTTGGGTATTAAAAGCGTTATGGGGAGTGATAATGACATTGTCCATATCAATTAAAATGTGGTTGGCTAAAACTGTTTTAAGATTATGTTCTTCGGAATGCCCTCTGAATAAGAATCCCATTTCATCCTTAATCACTCCTTCTTCTTCTAAAACATCCAAACCCGCCCCGGCTAAAATCCCCTCTTTTAGCGCCTTAACAAGGGCTTCGGTTTCCACAATGCCGCCCCGACTGGTATTAATCAAATAAGCTCCTCTTTTTATTAAAGAAATATTGTCTTTATTGATAAGATGATGAGTTTTTTCAGAATAAGGCACGTGGAGAGTAATGATATCCGCTGATTTCAGAACTTCCTCAAAAGAAAGATAAGGAAAATTAAATTCTTGACTGAGTTGTTGGTTAGGAAAAGGATCGTAAGCAATAACGTTCATCTCAAACCCCTTGGCAATTTTAACCACCCGGCTGCCGATTCTGCCGGTGCCTATTACCCCCAAGGTCTTACCTTTTAAATCAACTCCTCTTAAACCCTCAAGAGAAAAACTGCCAATTTCTTTTATGCGATCATAGGCAAGAAAAATTTTTCTTATTAAACAAATCATCAATCCGAAAGTAAATTCTGCCACTGTGTTGTCGCCGTAAGCCGGCACATTAGAGACTAAAATATTTTTGGAAGCGCAGGCTTTTAAGTCAATGTGGTCAAAACCGGTTGAACGGGTAACAATGAATTTTAACTGCGGCAGAGCTTCTAAAACTTTACTATCAACTTCCGAATCAACAAAAACCGAAACAATATCAAAATCTTTTTCTTCTGGCAGATTATCTTTATTTAAAGCGTAATCAAAAAACGAAATTTCCTGATCTTTTAAGTAATTTTCAGCAATCTCTTTCTCCCAGTTTTCTAAATTAAAAAAGGCAATTTTCATAGTCTTATTTCACTTTATTTTCTAATTTCTTTAATTCCTAAATCTCGGCAAATTTTTCTTGCTAAGAAGTCGTTAATTTCATTATGACGAGGAACTGTAGATGTTCTCTTGGTTATGGTATTAAAAAAGACGCTATGTTTTGCGCCTTCTCTAATTAAAATACATTTTTCATGAATTAGATGTTTAATGAGAAAATTCCTCTTCATTATTATAATGAAATAGTAAGGGGTTCACGAAGAACTTTCTTGCCTGTTTTTACTTTATTGAGTAGTCGGTTAGTCTCGATAATCAGTAGAAGGCACTCTTTAAGATTTTCCTTAGCCTCTTTTAGAGTTTTCCCTTGCGTATTTACACCGGGAATCTCTTCCACCCAACCAAGAAACCATTTGCCGCTTTTTTTATAAACCGCTGTAAATTGGTGTTTCATATTTAAATTATAAGCCTTAATAACAAAGGATGTCAATTTTTTGGGTTCACTTTTTCTTATTGTGTTCAATAGTTAAACTTTTTAATATACTATCTCTTTCAACTTTGGCCCTCTCCGAATCAAACTGTCTATCGTCTTTTTTTATCCAACGTTCAATAAGTTTATATTCCTCTAACCCTGCATATTCCTTAAAAAGTTCTGGGAAAGTAAAATAATACTCGCAAAGTGTTGCCCACCATTTCGCGCCAATTTTTACCCTCTTTCTTTTCGGGGCTTATTGTTTTTTGTTCTTTTTGATAAGGTTGTTCAAATTTCTCAAAGTTCATAGTTTTATTATTTTCTCATAGCTTTCTCTTTTTTGCTAATCAAAACCATAGTTTTTAAAACAGTGTCTGGATTTAAGCTCATTGATTCAATCCCCTCTTCTACTAAAAATTCAGCGAAATCAGGGAAATCCGAAGGAGCTTGACCGCAAATGCCGATATATTTCTTTTTCTCTTTACATTTTCTAATTGCTTGTCTTACCAAGTCCTTCACTGCCGGATCCTTTTCATTCCCAACTGAGGCTATTAAAGAGGAATCACGATCTAATCCTAAAGTAAGTTGAGTTAGATCGTTAGAACCAATGGAAAATCCGTCAAAAATCTCCAAAAACTCATCGGCTAAAATCACATTTGAAGGAATTTCGCACATTACATACACCCTTAACGCAGACTTACGCAGGCTTGACGCGGACTGACGCGGACTTTTTTCCGCGTAGTTCCGCGTTTTTGTCCGCGTAGTTCCGCGGGAAAGTCCTTGTTTTTCCATAATTGCAAGGACTTTCCGGCCTTCTTCCACTGTTCGGCAAAAAGGAACCATTGGTATTACATTATTTAATCCAAACTCTTCTTTAACTTTTTTCATTGCCAAAACTTCCAAAATAAAAGCATCCTTAAATTTAGGATCATAGTAACGCGAAGCTCCTCGCCAACCCAACATTGGGTTAGCTTCCTCTGGCTCGTAGGTCTCGCCGCCAATTAAAGCCCGGTATTCGTTAGTCTTAAAATCAGAAAAACGGACAATCACATCCTTAGGATAAAAAGCCGCGGCAATTTTACCGATTCCTTCGGCTAATTTATCAATATAGAACTGTTTTTTATTTTTGTAACCATAGGTCAAGGCGTCTATTTTCTTTCTTACGTCGGGCTTCATACTTCTGTAATTTATCAACGCCAACGGATGAATCTTAATATAGTTATTGATGATAAATTCTTCTCTGGCTAAGCCAACGCCGTCATTGGGAATAAAGCTTAAACCAAAAGCCTGATCCGGCTCGCCTAAATTCATCATTATCTTGGTTTTAGGCTTTTTGAGATTAGCTATATTTGTTTTTTTAATTTCAAAAGGAATTAGACCGCTATAGATTTTTCCTTCTTCTCCTTCAGCGCAACTGACTGTCACTTCTTGGCCGGTTTTTAAAACCTCAGTAGCGTTTCCTGTGCCTACAACACAGGGGATACCTAACTCTCTGCTGACAATCGCCGCGTGAGCCGTTCTCCCTCCTAAATCAGTAATAATAGCGCTGGCTAACTTCATTGCCGGTTCCCAATCCGGATCAGTCATATCCGTTACTAAAACCTCGCCTTTTTTAAATTTATAAATATCTTTCACATCCATTATTCTATTAATCTTTCCCTGTCCAATTTTATTTCCCACACTCAATCCCGTAACCAATATTTTTGATTTTTGCTTCTTGCTTCTTGCTTCTTTTAAAACATATTCTTCCAAAACAGAGACATTACGCCGACTTTGAACTGTTTCCGGCCGGGCCTGCAGAATATAAAGTTTCCCGTCTCTGCCGTCTTTTGCCCACTCAGAATCCATTGGTCTTTTATAATGATCCTCAATGAGACAAGACCATTTAGCCAAATTTAAAATTTCTTCATCAGTTAAAGAGAATTTTTGGCGATCTTTGGTTGAAACAGGAACATTTTTTGTCGTTTTCTTGCCTTTACCCTGAGCATTGCCGAAGGGCTTGCCATAAATTAACTTAAACTGCTTAGATCCTAAAGTTTTTCCAATAATCGGTTTAAATCCCTTTCTTAAAGTAGTCTCAAAAACATAGTACTGATCAGGATTGACTTTGCCTTTGACAATATTTTCGCCTAATCCATAACTGGCGTTAATTAAAACCACATCCGGAAAACCGCTTTCGGTATCACAGGAAAACATCACTCCGGAACAGGCTAAATCCGACCGAACCATTTTTTGAATTCCCACACTTAGGGCAATTTTCAGATGATCAAAACCCATATCTTCCCGATAAGAAATCGCCCGATCAGTAAAGAGCGAGGCAATGCATTTTTTAACCGCTTCTAAAAGTCGTTCTTCGCCTCGGATGTTTAAAAATGATTCTTGCGCTCCGGCAAATGAAGCTGTCGGAATATCCTCCGCCGTAGCTGAACTTCTTACCGCCACATCTAAATTTTCTCTGCCGTATTCTTGAGATAACTTCCGGTAAGCTCTTAAAATTTCTTTTTTTAAATC
>CAYISL010000062.1:0-3954 GCA_964366075.1 uncultured Candidatus Saccharibacteria bacterium | reverse complement strand
TAAATGAAGGTATCTGATATTTCTATTTCTCCAAGCATGCACGTCTTTTGCTCCGGTAAAGCCAAAATAAACTATCAACGTTATTGCCAGCATCGGCAAGATAAAGATTAAGTTATAAAACAGGAGCCACGGGATGGTTTTAATAAATCCAATAAAGGACAAAATGCCGCCGGCTACTATATAAGGCCCGATAGTGCAAGGCAGAAGAAAAAGGGTCACAAGGGCTCCTACCAAAAATGCCCCCTGCGGTGAAGTGACTTCGGACACTATTTTTCTAAGTTTGGGCCTCATAAACATCGGCATTTCGGTTCCGAATCCCCCTGGTTTATATTTGATAAAGTCTTTGATGTTCAAAATTCCCAAGATAATAGCCCCCACGCCCAGAATTTTATAAAGAACCAATCTTACCGTGGTCAGCGCCTGAATAATCTGAAAGAATTTTACAATTATAAATCCGTAAGCAAGATACATCACAAAAACTGCAGTGATAAAAGCCAGCCCGCCCAGTAAAACTTTCTTTCTGCTGTTAGGATTATAAGTAAGGATAGTTAATAGCATTAAAGTTAGCACTGCCAAGGCGCAGGGATTAATAGCGTCCACCGCCGCTAATGAAATAATTTTAGTGATGGTGAGAGTCGGTTTTATCCCGCTATTATTTGAATTTTGAGAATCGTTGGGCCCCGGCGTTATATTATCCAGCCCTTTACCGTTCCATTGGAAAAGCCAATCCGTTTTGCCGTCGTTTGAATTTTTTATCTTAACGGCATTATCAAATTCTACCTTTTCGCCGGAAAGAGGCGCTGGCTCCGGTTTAACTGCTTGATATTCAATTTTTTCCAAAACAGAAAGCGGATCTGCTGCCGTTAATAAATTTTTTAGAACTTCATTGTCTCCGCCATCGCCGATTTTTATTAAAATTCTGTCTTTCGACCAAAATTTAGGCTGGCCAGGCAGTTTAGTTATATCCAAGTCTTTAAATGGGGAAGAAGAGCCGTCAATCAAAGGAAAGTTATTGCCCTTTACTTTTCCAAGCATCTCTTTAATGTTGTCTAAAATCGGCTTATCGCCTCTGAGAGAAAAATCTCTATTGAAAATTATTAAAGGAATGCCCAGCCCTGATTTATATTTGGAGTCATATTCATAAAGCAAAGAAGCATTTAATCGCTGCTGATAGATTTCATATTCTGCAATTATCAGATCTGGGTTTTCTTTTACTAATTCACCTAAAACAATCGGATCGGTCTTGGCGCAGTGGGGGCAGCCGATGCCGGTAAAATAAACAGCGCAAGTAGTTTTTATTTCTCCTTGCGCAAAAATTCCCCCTCCTAAGGGGACTAAAAACAAAAATATAATCAGAAATTTAATGAGATTTTTTCTAATCATTATTCTTGATTCTTTATTCGTTATTCTGAATACGTAATTCTACATATTAACCAGCCATCCAGCCGCCGTCAATTATCACTATGGAGCCGGTCATATAAGATGAGCCTTCTGAAGCCAAAAATACCACCAAATTGGAAACCTCTTCAGGCTGGCCAACTCGATGCATGGGGACGCGGCTCAAGGTCGCCTCTAAGACTTTCGGGTCTTTTTTTACCGTATCAATCATTGGCGTTTCAATAATACCTGGCGCAATAGCATTGACCGTAATATTATACGGAGCCAATTCCACTGCCAAAGCCTCGGTCAAACCAGCGATCCCTCCTTTTGAGGCAACATAATGGACGATATTGGACATGCCAATGCCTACTTGCCCCATAGCTATTGAGGCGATATTGATAATCCTTCCGGATTTTTGTTTTGCCATTTCTTGAGCTACTCTTTGAGCACAGAGGAAATATCCTTTTAAATTAATATCTAAAGTCCTATCCCAATCTTCCTCAGTTAATTCTAAAAATGGCTTGAATTGGCAAATGCCGGCATTATTAACTAAGATATCAACCCTATTAAACTTCTCTAAAGTTTTCTCTACCATCTCATCAATTTCTGCTTTATTGATAACATCGCATTTTATCGCTAAAGCCTCGCCGTCTCGGTTTTTAATTTCTTCAACCACTTTTTCGCAGGCATTTTGGTCAAGATCGCTGACTACTATTTTTGCTCCTGCTTCAGCCATTTTTAAGGCGTGACTTTTCCCCATCCCCCGAGCGGCGCCAGTAATAATGGCTACTTTATTATTAAGATTAAACATAGTTAAATTAATTTTTTAATCGACCTTGAAGATATCTATAAGCCGACAAAGCAGCTTTAGCTCCTTCGCCAGCAGCAATAACAAATTGTTTATAGGGAATATTTGTAACATCGCCAGCAGCGAAAATCCCTTTTTGGGAAGTTTCATAGGTAAGCGGATCAATAATTATTTCTCCTTTTTCATTTAAGTTTAGGAAACCCCGGAGAGATTCGCTGTTAGGGAGGCAACCGATTTTTACAAAAACACCCTCAGTCTTTATCGATTTTTCTTTATTTTCTTTTTTGTCAAAGTATAAAATTTCTTCCAAAAATTCTTTTCCCCTAAATTCTTTTATTTCAACAGAGGTGATAATTACTACATTTACTTTCTTTTTTAAGTTTCCAAGCAAAAGTTCATCGCCAGTAATCTCGTCTTTAACTTCCAGAACGTAAACTTTTTTAGTATATTGAGTAAGTTCTTCGGCTGCTTCCAGTCCCGCATTTCCACCGCCAATTACCACCACTTCTTTGTTTTTAAAAAGAGGTCCATCGCAGGTTTCGCAAGAACTAATGCCTTTTCCAAAAAACTTATCAAAACCCGGAACTTCTAAAGTTCTAGGCCTAGCGCCAGTAGCAATAATTAGCGCTCTTGTGTGGTATTCATTTTTACTTTCACAAATCACCTTAAACTGACCAACTGACGAAATAGTCAACTGATCAACTGTTTCTCCTTCTTTTATTTCAATCTCAAATTTTTCAAGATGCCCTCTTAATTTCTGGGTTAGCTCTTGGCCGGATACTGATAAAAATCCTGGATAGTTTTCGATCTTGCTGGAACGGAAAAGCTGATTTTCAAAATCTTTAGTTAAAAGTAAAATATTCAGCCCCTTTCTTACAGCGTAAATACCAGCACTTACACCAGCTGGACCAGCGCCGATAATTATGAGGTCAAAAATTTCCGTCATTAAAAATATTTTAACATTTTTAAGAAAAAATTGCCTATGGGCTCAAATTCGCTTATACTGAATAATACTTATGGAACAGTCATCTCAAACAGAGAAACAGGAGGATAAATTTGAAATTGAATGGCAGGCACCGGAGTATTTTCATTATCAAAAAGATGTCTCTTGGTATTGGTTAGTTTTAATTTTGGGAATTGTTACCATTGTTTTTGCTCTTTGGCAGAAGAATTTTCTCTTTGCAGTTTTTGTTATTATCGCTGAGGTTCTCCTTTTCTACTGGGGCCGAACTCAGCCCCGGGTAATAGAATTTAAATTAAGTGAAAGGGGTTTAGAATTTGATAAAAAACTTTACCCTTACGACGAGTTTGTTTATTTTTCGGTAAACGAAAATACCGGTACAGATAATTTTGGTCAAATAGCTTTTAAAACTAAGTCCCATTTTAAATCCTTATTGGATATTTGCATTGATAAAGATAAAATAGCTTCAATTAGAGAAAAGTTAGCCAAGTACCTCGAAGAGCACGAACACGAAGAAAATATAGTTGATTCGTTTTTAAAATTATTTAGATTCTAGAAATATTGCCCTCGTAGTTCAACGGATAGAATATGAGTTTGCGGAACTCAAGATCGGGGTTCGATTCCTCGCGAGGGCACAATAATTATGAAGAAACTATCTAATCAAAGCATTGTTTTATTTTTTTTAATTGGTTTGATTTTACTAACTTTGTTTTATTTTTTGTTCCAGTGCGACCAGTGTAGGAATAAATCCTCTAATCAAAATAAATATCAATCAAAATCACTGACACCATCGACCAGTTTTAAA
>CAYISL010000061.1:0-3980 GCA_964366075.1 uncultured Candidatus Saccharibacteria bacterium | reverse complement strand
CTGAAGTTGATGCAAGCAGCACCGAAGAGGCGCTTGTTGATGAAGCGACTACCACCGAAACCATTATTACCGACGAAGATATGGCTATCACTACAACTACAACAGAGGAGACAAGTACCACCGGAGAGGTAATTACTGAGCCAACTACTGAGTCAAGCATTGAATCCGTTATCGAACAAGAACCAGCGATTGTCCCTAATGATAATCCCTCTGATGGGATTGTAGTTGCAGACAATGATAGTAATGACGGAAACGGAGAAGGAAGCAGTTCTTCAGAAACTCCTGCGATAACTTCTGATAGTTCAACAACAATTTCTGATAACGCAACCGACAGCCCAGCTGAATAAAATTTAATATTTTAATTTTTTTAAAACCCCGCTTAGGTTTTCCTAAACGGGGTTTTTTGTATATTCTTCTAATGTTCTTCTAAATTATTCTTCTAAATGGAAAATAATTTAGTCTGATATTTTAACGATCGTTAAAATATCAGACTGACTGGGGATAAGTTGGGGATTGACTTGGGATGGACAAAGGCTATATTAAAATTAGAAAATCTATCTAGAGGAGGAAATAGGTAGGGAATTCATCTAGAGGAGGAACTGGATGCTGGATTTAATGTTAAGTCTAGTTTTACAGTTAGATAAAAACCTAGTTCAAAAAAATTCTCTTGGAGGGAGAATTTTTGTTTTTCATGGAGTTCAGACCCGGCTCTCTTTAAAGAGGGCAGGGCTTGGGCTCCATTTTTTATTTACCCGCTTAAGTTTTGGCAAAGCCAAAATTTTGGCGTGGTTGGAGTAAAGGTCGACCAGGAGGTGGTTTTCCCTAAGTCCTCTAAAAATCCTAGCTAGGAGGACTACGCCTGCCAAAAATTTTTTGAAATTTTAGGCGGACAAGGGAGGAAAAGCGCTTGGGCCGGGGGGCCTAAGGCAAACCACTTAGAATAATTAACTAATTAAAGGAAAAAAGAAATGAAAAAATTAATTGCTTTATACTTAATGGTATCAGTGGCTGTCTGGACACTTGGCCCGGCTTTAACCCTTGGCAATGGTTCGGTTAGCACTGGTTTAGAGCGTGGTGCAGGCGGCGGGACAGCACCTATTGTCAAAGTAAAATGGGAAATGTGGGATGCAGGTAAAGATGATTCAACAGATGCTGGTGCTCAATTTTTAGCTCCAGGTGTCTGGGGCGACACAATGGATTACATTGTCTGCGCTATTGCCACTGATCCCAACGGTGCTGATGATATTGCGGGTGTCTATGCTGATATTTATTATCCAATTGACAAAGCTTACAGTGAGGACCCGGCAAACCCGGACGAACATAAAACTGTCCTTCCGGACCCTGGTATAGGTGCTTGCGGTGACTTTATTGAACAGAATACCCTTGTTAAATTGGATAAAACCACAGGTTATAATTTGTTCTGTGACACGATTCGCAACAACAACAATAACCTGCCGGTATTCAATGGTAGTTACAATTATAATGAGATTTGTGCTGCCGATGGAGAGTTAATGAAGGAAGAAGCTTTTGTCTTCTGCGATGCTAAAACCTTAAAATGGGAGGATCCAGCCGGTCTTTATAAGGTTTCGGTTACTGCTCAGGATAAAGCCGGTAATAATAGTGGTAGTGGGTCCCTTGTGAATCATTTTGAGTACTTGCCGCTGACTGGTTTTGCAAAAGATTTCACCAGTGTCAGCTATGGTCAAGTATTGCTTAACACCATCCAGAAAATTTCTGGTGATTTAACTTTTAGCACTGCTAATAATCCAACCATCAGAAACACTGGCAACACCAGATTGTATATGAAAGTTGCTCAGGATGATATGGGTCTGGGTCAGTCAAGTGGTGTCTGGAATGTTAAATATGATGGCAGGGTAGGCAACAACGTGGCTGATTGGACAATTTATGATCCTTTTGGATTAAAAGGTGCTACTCCCAGTGCTGGACAATACACCCAATTAGAAGACATTCTGGAGTTATCTGAAGTAGAAGAAATGGATTTCTCCATTCGTGTCTCCAAATGGCCTGATAGTGCCACTTCTTACAGTGGAACGATGTGGTTAAGCGCTGTTCAAGCACCGTTCAGAGTTTGTAATTAGTAACGAATAGATTGAAAGAATTCTTTCGGGGATGCTTTTCTTGGGCATCCCCGGAGAGGTCTGGAGCTAAAAAAAAATTGGCTAAAAAATTGGCTTCAGACTTTTCTTAGGCAAAGGTCTTGACATAATATCAAGGCCGTGCTAATCAGATACCAATATGGCAATAACCACAAAAACAATCGTTATCCTTACCGCTTTAATAATACTGGGCTTTATCCTGCCCCAAACCTCTTTTGCTATTGGCCAGATGACAAAACCAATTGTTTTGAAAGATGTTTTAAGGGGGCAAACAGTAGAATCCACTCTTATTTTGTATAATTCGGAAGAAAAAGAAGTGGTTTACCAACTAATAGCTGAAGGTGGAATAAAAAATTGGACTGCCTTTTATTTACCCACGGATTTAGAAAATCCAATCAGCGAAATTAAAATTCTAGCAAAATCTAACATTAAAGCGGTAGCTAAATTCACTGTCCCAAAAGATACTCCAAATGGTGAATATACTGGAGAGGTGGCAATTGTTACTCTGCCAGAAAAAAAACAAAATGAGGGAATAAGCGCTTCAGTCGGATTGAAAGTCGGCCGGGAAGTTTTAATTACGGTAACTGATAAAGAAATCATAAAGTTTGAAACAACAATTATTCCCCTCAAGTATGGAGTGGGAAAAGGGGAACTTTTTAAAATTAAGGTGATTTATGACAATCAGGGAAATGTAACAATAAAGCCTGATCTTCATTTAAAGATTATTCAAATTAGGACAGGCAATGTCGTTCATAACGCTATTTATCCTTATCCTGAAGGAGAAGAACTAGTCAGACCTTTGGAGAGAAAAATTTTTGAAAATTTGATTGAATGGCAAACAGCGGGTCAGGAAAATGGTAAATATCGGGCAGAAATAAAGGTTCTACTTGATGGTAAAACTTATAAAGAGGAGAGTTTCCGCTTTACTATTGGTGTTGATATTGAAAAATTGCTGGCGGCGGTAGCTTTTCTTGGCGGAGGAAATTTAACTTTAGGATGGTTTATAATCGGCGCTATTTTCCTGATAATAGCCGGAATTTTAACTGCCATTTATAAAAATCCAAATATATTAAATATCTTTAAGATCGGAATTGAAAAAATTAAAAGCCTACTCTAAAGAATATGATTAAAATAATCACAAAAAAAGAAGGAGGAAAAGTAACCTTAGGCATCTCTTTTGATACCCTGCCAATAAAAGAATTCTCAAAAAAGACAGCCGAATTAATTAGGGCTAATGGTTTGAAACTTAGAATTATTTGGCGGATTTTGAAAGCCAATCCCCAGAAGATTTTTTTGGAAGAAAACAAAAAAGAAAGTCAACTTTTTCTTTCCTGGGAGAATAAACCCCAAAGGAAAGCTTTCGGCTTCCTACGGGGCAAGCCAAGAAAGGAAACAGTCCATTATTTTTGGAAAAATTTAACCAGAATCATCGCCAAAAAGATAAAAATCAATAAAGAAAAAATTGCCCAGGTTACAGCCCTGATTGTAAGTCTGGCTTTAATTTTCCAACTCTCAGTTTTTTTAATTCCTTCCACTAAAGCCAATGAGAATGGTCTTTGCGCTTTTGCGGTAGATGCGGTTTTAGCAATAGACACCACCGGCAGTATGGATGGGGGAGATAAATCGAGTAAATGTGAATGGGAAAATTTAGAAAAAGTGCCAACTGACTTTGACCCTTATTACACCTATATGTGCGTTTCCCACCAAGAAAGCGGGCTGACTGAACAAGAGTGTCAAGCTAAAGACGATGGTGCACCTCAATGCGACCGTCCTATCTATACTCCTCCTGTTCCTAAAAAAATTGACGCAGCTAAAGAGGCAGCAAAATATGTAAAGACAGTAATCGTAGGTGACGGTGCAGAT
>CAYISL010000060.1:0-4051 GCA_964366075.1 uncultured Candidatus Saccharibacteria bacterium | reverse complement strand
TCAAGCCCGACGGCTTAATATCCGTTATCGGACAGCCTTAAAAGACAAACCAATGAATTTTGTCCATACGCTTAATGGCACGGCTTTGGCTATTGGCAGAACGCTCATTGCTATTTTAGAAAATTATCAAACAAAGGAAGGAATAATATTGGTACCTGATGTCTTAAAGCCCTATCTGAATTTTGAGAAGATTGGTGAATAAAATCTTTATTCATTCGAAAGTCAATGAACCTCCAACAATCGAAATTACGAACCTGGGTTGAAATCGATTCTCAGACAGTAAAGCATAATTATAAAATTTTTCGTTCCCTGATTGGAAAGAAAATCCAGTTAATGGCGATAGTAAAATCTAATGCCTACGGTCATGGTTTAGTAGAATTTTCTAAATTAGTTGATAATCTCGGGATTGATTGGTTTGGAGTTGACAGTATTGTCGAAGCAGAAAGACTATGTTTGGAGGGCATCAAGAAGCCGATTTTAGTCCTCGGACCCACTCTTATCTCTAAATTCCCTGAAGCTAAAAATAAAGATATCTATCTAACTGTAAGTAATTTTGAAACCCTAAAAAGTTTAATCAAAGGCAAAAATTGTCCTAAATTCCATATTAAAATTGACACTGGAATGCACCGTCAAGGCTTTTATCTGGAAGACACCCCCAAAGTAATTAAAAAGTTAAAAGCCGAAGGCAGTAAGCCGCAAGCAGCGCTAGCAGGTCTTTATACTCATTTTGCCTCAGCTAAAGATATTAATTATCCAACTTATACTCTCCAGCAAGTTGGAATTTTTAATAAAGTTATAAATCTATTCAAGAAAGCCGGCTTTAAAAATCTTGTTAAGCACGCGGCTGCCACTGGAGGCGCAATAATTTCTTCAAAATATCATTTTGATATGGTCAGGATAGGAATTGGACTTTATGGTCTTTGGCCTTCTTTGGAATTAAAAATTCAGCTTGACAACCAAATAAAATTAAAGCCAGTTCTTTCTTGGAAAACGATTTTAATGGAAACTAAACCTGTTAAAGCTGGATCCTTTATCGGCTATGACCTCACCGAACAAATGCCTAACGATGGCCGACTTGGTATTTTGCCAATCGGTTACTGGCACGGCTTTGATAGGGGATTATCAAGTATTGGAGAAGTGCTTATTTTAGGAAAAAGGACAAAAATAATTGGAAGGGTTTCTATGGATATGGCGGCTGTAAATTTAACCGGTGTACCTCAGGCAAGAATTGGGAATGAAGTCACTCTTATTGGCAAGCAAGACCAGGAAGAAATTGCCGCTGGGGAAATAGCCAAAAAAATCGGAACTATTAGCTACGAGGTGCTAACAAGAATTAATCCCTTAATCAAAAGAATTGTCGTCTAAGTAGACGCAAAATTAAGGTTTATAATAGATCCGATTTTCTACCCTCAGATCGATGTAATTGATTTTTGAAAAATCTTTTTTTAATTCTAAAACAGGCCTTAAGAATTTACTGGGATCAGAACGGAGGCTAAAATAAAATTTAGGACCATTAGCTAAAATTGCCTCAATTTCCTGATTTTCGGGCTTAGAAAAATTAAAATTATAAAGACCAATATCTAAACTGTCTAAGAAATTTTTGATACTAAAAAAAATTTCTATTTGCTCTTTCTCTAAAATAGGACTGCCTATTGTTAAAATTCTATCAGTTGAATCATCAACGCGGTTGAATAAAGTCCCTTCGGTAAAAGGCGCTTCTCTAAAAGCAATGCCTGTTCTGTCAACCCAAAAACAATGGTGGAGATTTTTTTCTGAGTTATTAGAATCCGAAGAAACTAATTGGCACCAAATAATCTCTCCTTTCCTTTCCTGAATATTAACCTTCAATGACCGCTTGAAAAAATCTATCGAAGACGAAGTTTCACTGATAAGAATATCTTGTTGGGGCAAAAGCTTTACTATCTCACCGGATTTCCAAAAAATCGCATTCTCGAAAGGCAACAACTTAAACAAAGATTCTTTTGAGGATTCAAAGGCAGCTAAATGAAGGTTTTTTAAAAGTAGGCTTTCTTCTAAGTAATTCGCCCCCTGAAATTCTATTTTTTTGATTTGGAAAACTGGAGAAAAAAAGAAAAGCCAGACTAAAAAAAGTAATAACAAATAAAGCATCGCAAAAGCTAAATAAACCCTTACCTTCTTAAACTTTTTTTTAGGTTTAGGCTGAATTGAATAGGTCTTCATATCTATACCAGGTAGTGAAACTTTGACTTGAGTTTTTCTCAAAAACTCTTTAAAAAATAAATTGTCAAAGTTCTACTACCTGGTGTAATATTTTAATAATAACAAACTCGACGAGCTATCTAAAGATATGTTAAAATTGACTCGTCAATTAAGATGAAGCAGGTTCTTGTCATATTTTTGGTTATTTTGGCTCTGGCTATTGCTTTTAGGGTGTTAGAGATTAGAAAAGAACGAGTGGCAGCTGAAAATTCTCTTCATAATCTTCAGGTTCAAAAAGAGGAGCTTAAAAATGAAAATCAGAAACTGGAAAAGAATATTAATTACTTTTCTTTTTTGGAAAATTTAGAAAAAGAAGCCAGAGCCCAGCTTAACCTTCGCCAGCCAGACGAAAAGCTCATTATTGTTGTTCCTCAGGGCATTAACGAAAATCCGGAATAAAAACCTTAAAATGAAGATGAACTTGAATAAATTTGGAGTTTTAATAGGTATCGGCGCTCTAATTGTAATAGTTATTATTGGCTTGGTTTTGACTGGTTTTTATCCCATTGCTTTTGTAGGAATAAAACCTATTACTTGGCATAATTTTAAGGAGAATTCCGCCGCCGCTTATCATTATTATAAAATGACTCTCCAGACCTATGGCGGCTCTCAAGAGGATCTTAATAAACCCGAAAACATCCAGGAAATAAACAGGGCTGTTCTTGATAAGCTTATCGAAAATGAAATAATATTTAAAAGTTTGAATTCCATTCCTAAAGCCAATGAAATAGTTAGAAATAAAATAGAGCAAGCCCTTAAGCAAGCAATTAATCCCAAGGATAATATCAAGGAGGCTGTTAATACTCTTTACGGCCTTACGGTGGACGAATTTACAAAATTGGTACTCGTTCCTCAAGCTCGGAAAGAGGTTTTAGAAGGCAGATTATTTTTGGAAAACTCATCAAACAGCAATGGATTTGACGAATGGCTTAAAAAAGCTAAGAAAGATGTCAAAGTTTTAATATTATTGAATGATTTTAAGTGGGACGGCGAAAAGGTAGTTTTAAAAAAATAAAGGCGGGATTAGTATAGTGGCAGTACGAAGCTTCTCCCGATTTCTTCTAAATTTTGTGATAAATTTAGTTAAGAAATCGAGGATCCCGTTCAATTTTGCGAGAGTAGCACAGTGGCAGTGTGCTTGCTTCCCAAGCAAGATACGCGGGTTCGATTCCCGTCTCTCGCTCAAATAAAGCAAAATTGTTGCGGGACCAAGGAGAAGATCGCCCCGCTTAGCGGGGTCTACCGCTCAAAAGCTTTAAAAGTTATTTCTAAATAAAAATAGAGGAATAGGCACGCCTATTCCTCTCTGTGGTTTGAACGGGTTAGAAAGCCCTCAAACCTTGGGGTTCTGACTGCACGCTAGCAGCTCAAAACAGACGGCATTGAACGCCATTAGGTGAATCTGTTGGCCGCTATCCGCATCGTCAGAACCCTATCATCTTTCCTCATTTTAACCTCCGGGTTAAATGGTTAAAAGATGATAGTGCTAAACAGCTGTTTTTATCTTATCATACTAATAAATTTCTTCAAGTGTGGACAATCTCTTGTATATTGACAAATGGTTTAAGATTTGCTATAATTATGGCATCAGAATTAGGCAAGTTCTTTTAAAACAAAGTGGGGCTAAAATTAACCGATTAATAGGAGAGAAAAGAATGAAAAAGATTGAAAAGATTGAACATTTCTTATGGGATTACGGTTTTTTCATAAAAATAGTGTTGGTAGCCTTTTGGATCTTTTGGGCAACCCAATTCATTGGTCCTTTGGTAGGAATAATGAAAGAAGACTTCAAGGCTATGAAAAATCGTGA
>CAYISL010000059.1:0-4067 GCA_964366075.1 uncultured Candidatus Saccharibacteria bacterium | reverse complement strand
ACGCGGAATTTTTGGAAAAGGAATTTGCTCCGGAATTCACCGCCAATGATCTACTTAATTTGGCTAAATACAATATCTATCTAAAATTGATGATTGATGGCGTTTCATCTAAAGCTTTTTCTGCTCAAACACTTCCTCCTTATCCTTTGCCCGAAAAAAGCTATCGAGAAGAGATTATAGGACACACTCGTCAGCTTTATACTACGCCAAGAGAAACAGTAGAAAAGAAGATAGCCCAAGATTTACTCGAAGCTGAAGAGGCTAAAGAAAGAGCCGAATTTAGAAAATTACCTAAAAAACCATTTGACCAGCCACCCACTGCTCGTCTTTTCCCTCAAACTACAGTTTTACGCGAACCTCCCTCTGCACCTCCTTCACCGCCAGAAATAAGTTTGGAGACATTAAAACCAAAAGAAGGAGAGGAAGAAAAAAAAGCCCCTCCTAAAAAGAGAAAAGAAGTTAATCTGGAAGACCTGCGTCGGGCCTTGGAGAAATCTTTAAGTGGAATAAATGAGAAGGAAGAAGAGGAAGAAGCAGAAAAAGAGAAAGAAGAAGAAATTACTGAGACGAAGGAGGCACTAGAGGAGGAAGAACTAAATAATAAAGGAAATAATTAAAAACTAATAACCAGCGCATGCTTTCAATCAACGACTTAGAAAATGGACAATTTATTATTTTGGACGGAGATCCTTTTGAAGTTCTTTCGGTTAAGCATTTTCATTTAGGCCGGGGCGGAGCTAATATCCAAACTAAAGTTAGGAGCTTACGAACTAGCAAAGTCTTTGATCGTAATTTTAAACCAGCTGATAAATTTGAAGAAGCAGAAATAGAGAAATTAAAAGTCTACCATATTTATTCTCACCGCGATGAATTTTGGTTTTCCGAAATTGATAACCCTAAAAATCGTTTTTCTTTGCCATTAGAAATTATCGGTAATCAAAAGGACTTTCTTAAGCCTAATTTGGAAGTTACTGCCCTAAAATTCCGAGGTCAAATCATTAATATGGAACTGCCTATAAAAGTTGACTACAATGTTATTGAAGCGCCTCCGGGTATAAAAGGAAATACGGCTCAAGGCGGAACTAAACCAATAATTATTGAAACTGGCGCTAAAGTTTTAGTGCCGCTTTTTATTAAAGAAGGAGATATTATCAAGGTTAACACTCAAACTGGCGAGTATGTAGAAAGAGTAACCCGGTAGGTCAGTTGAGTAGATAAAACAACTAAAATCCCGTGAGGGGGGATTCAGACCTCACGGGATTTTGACTTTTAGAGGATGAAATTTTATGATTTACAATACCGATGACGCATAAATTTTTAGTGTTTCTTAGTGTCTCATTTAGCGCCTATTTAGTGCTTAGAATACCTTCATGATCGAGGCTTTTCTTATAAAAGGAGGTAAACCCCTAAAAGGAGAAATCAAAGTGGCTGGTTCTAAAAATGCCGCTACCAAGATGATGGTCGCTAGTCTTTTGACCTCGGAAAAAGTAGTATTAGAAAATTTTCCTCGAATCGGCGATACCGAAATTACCGCTGAATTATGCCGGAGCGTCGGAAGCAAGGTTAAAATAAGGGATCATCGTTTAGAAATTCAAACTCCCAAAATTACTAACTTCCGGGTCAAGCAGCTTTCCCAAAGAAATAGAATCCCCATTTTGGCTTTAGGGCCTCTTTTAAATAGAATTAAAAAAGCCGAGGTGCCGGTTTTAGGTGGAGATAAAATAGGCCACCGACCGATCGATTTTCATATCGCCTCTCTTACTAAGTTAGGGGCAAAAATCACAATTGAGGGCTTAGTTTATAAAGCTAAAACTAAGGGCCTGAGAGGCACGTCTATTAATCTCTTTTATCCTAGCGTTGGGGCTACCGAAAATACTCTTTTAGCCGCGGTTTTAGCTAAAGGAAAAACAGTAATTTCAGGAGCAGCCATCGAGCCGGAAATTATTGACCTGATAAAATTCCTTCAGAAAATGGGAGCGATAATTGAGTTGGGGGTTGATCGAAAGATCTATATTGAGGGCGTCAAAAGATTAAATGGCGTTACTCATCGAATAATCCCTGATCGCAACGAGGCTGTTTCTTTTGCGGTTATGGCTTTGGCTACTAAAGGAAAAATTTTAGTTAAAGGAGCGGTCCAAGGGCATCTTATTAATTTTTTAAATGCTGTTCGGCGGTTAGGAGGAAATTTCAAAATCTTCCCGGAAGGTATCGAGTTCTCCCGTAGAAATAATCGTCCTTTTAATCCTCTGGTTATTGAGACTGATACTCACCCTGGTTTTATGACTGACTGGCAACAACCGTTCTGTATCTTGTTGACTCAGGCACGAGGTCTATCGGTGATTCATGAAACAGTTTACGAAGATCGTTTTGGCTATACTCAGGACTTAAATAGAATGGGGGCGAAGATTAAAACAACTACGAAATGTTTGGGCAAGTTACCTTGTCGATTTAGCAAAAAAGGATATAATCATAACTGTCAAATCAAAGGGCCGACTCCTCTTTCGGGCAGCCGGATTGTTATCCCTGATATCCGAGCCGGTATTGCCCATATTATTGCCGCTTTAACTGCTAAGGGCGAATCATTAATTACCGGCATCGCCCATATTGACCGGGGATACGAAAACTTAGAGGGAAGGTTGAAAAAGTTAGGAGCTGATATAAAAAGGGTAGAAATTGATAAAAATTAGAAATTTTATCATGTTTGTAAAAAAAATTGGCATAGATTTAGGCACCACTAATACCTTGGTATTTACCCCTAAGATTGGCTTAATTATTAATGAGCCTTCTATTGTTGCTTTAGATCTCAAAGATAATTCTGTTTTAGCTGTTGGTCAGGAAGCGAAAGAGATGCTTGGCCGAACGCCAGCTGATATTGGCGCTTATCGACCACTTAAAGACGGTGTCATAGCCGATTACTATATTACTAAGGCGATGTTAAAATATTTTATCGCTAAAGCCAGCGGTCGTTTTAATATTTTCAAACCAGATGTAGTAATTTCTGTTCCGGCTGGCATTACGTCAACTGAACGCCGAGCAGTTATCAATGCCTCTATGGAGTCAGGCGCTAAAAATACTTATATTGTAAAAGAACCAATTTTAGCCGCCTTAGGAGCCGGCATCCCTATTAATTCTCCTTCGGGGAATATGATTGTTAATATTGGCGGAGGTGTAGCTGAAGTAGCGGTAGTTTCGTTAGGTGGTATCGTTAACTGGCATTCTTTAAGAGTAGCTGGTAATAAATTCGATGAAGCTATCACCGATTATATTAAGAAAAAATACTCAGTAGTCATCGGTGAACAAACGGCGGAACAGATTAAAATTGAGATTGGTTCAGCTATGCCATTATCAGGGAAATCAAAGCTTAATTTCGAATTGCGAGGCAGGGATTTAACTACCGGCCTGCCAAAGAGTCTCACAGTCAACTCCAATGAAGTAGCTGAAGCTTTATTACCTCATTTAACTGACATTTCTTTGGCTATCAGATCGGTTTTTAATGAAACACCGCCGGAATTAGTAGCTGACATTATGGAAAAAGGAATCATTGTCTCTGGCGGAGGAGCTTTGTTGCGGAATATTGAGGATTTCTTCCATCGAACATTAGGAGTTCAAGCTTATATTGCTGAAAATCCTTTATTATGCGTAGCCAAAGGAACAGGCCTAATCTTAACTCACCTCGATGTTTATAAAAGAATATTCGCCGGTAAAATACGTTAAAATATTTCAAAATGTTAGTTGGCAATCAACATTTAATCAGTTTTTTTAAAGAGCTCCAGAATTCGAATTCGTTAGGTGGCAGCTATCTCTTTTGGGGGAATCCCCAGGTTGGCAAATTCACTTTTGCCAGAAGTTTAGCTCGATCTTTTGAGGGTGGCAATGCTTCTGTTTTTACTGATGCCTTAATTTTTCAATCTGATTCCTTATTGGGTATTGATCAAATCCGCCAAATTAGAAAATTTTTATGGCAAACTCCAATGATCGCTCCTTATAAAACAGTTATTATAGATAATGCCGAACGAATGCCCCATGAAGCTCAAAATGCTCTTTTAAAAATAATCGAGGAACCGCCG
>CAYISL010000058.1:0-4100 GCA_964366075.1 uncultured Candidatus Saccharibacteria bacterium | reverse complement strand
TAGAAATTATAGGAGGAGTGGTATCAATAACATTACTGACATTAACAGTTACTCCCGCGCTTGTGGCGGTGTTGCCGGACGTGTCCCGAGCCACGGCTGTTAAAGTGTGATTGCCATTAGAAACTAAAGTTGTATTCCAGGAAATGCTGTAAGGACTAGTCGTATCTTCTGAGCCAATATTTACTCCATCTACTCTAAATTGGACTCCTGCAACCGCCACATTATCTGAGGCATTAGCGGAGACCGTAATGGTGCCTGAAACAGTTGAACCAGAAAAAGGAGAACTAATTGAGGCGGTGGGTGGAGTGGTATCCTGAGGAGGTGCAATAGTAGGAATGAGTATAACTCCCACCCCTACCCCTCCTGGACCGTCCTGTAAAGTAATAGAGGTTACTGCTGCTCCATAAGTTCCATCTGCATTCAGGTTGTAGTAAGAGCCTCCAAGATTATAAGTAAAAGTGCCTCCGCTGCTTCTCGGCTTAGAGAAAACAATCCCTTTAGTGAAGTTTCTCACCCAAGCCTGGCCGCCGCCTGTTACAAGAGTTGCAGGACCTGTAGGCATTCCAATGTCAATACCCTCTAAATCAAACCACCACCTGTTCTTGTAGCCTAATCTTGTACCATAGCTTGGATCAGTGTCATGCAGCCAGTAAGTCTTGTCATTTTTTACAATATAATACATTGAAAGCAGGAAAATTTGAGCCTGGCTTTGCGGGGCACTCAGATAAGACCAATTGTCTTTGGTGTGATAAAAAATGAATTTTGAGCCCCCATTCATTGCTTGATGCCTTTCAAAACCAAGTTTCTTGTCATTAAATCTTGACATTGGAGTGTCAACATCTGTTACCCCTTCATACCAAACCCCGTCACTTGCTGCAACAAATACATCATATGCCTTGCTTGCCTCATAATCCCCTAAATAATCGCCTATGTTGACATAAAGATAGCTTGTTCCTGAAACATTTAACGAAAGGCTTTGCTTTATTTTTCCTAATACTGTCACTGAATTATTTGTGAAAGAAGTTTGGTCTTGAACACCTGGTTCAAGCATTGTTCCACCATAAAGGGGAACCCACACAGGCCAACTACTTCTATTATAAGTTCTTCTCCCTATTTTCTCTTGGGGGAGATCGCGCCACATATTGTCATTAAAGATCGCAACAGGACCAGAGTATGACTGTCTTGATTCTTGTGCCACCTTTGTTGCATAACTTGCAGCCCAATCCTGAGTTATAGAATCAGAGATATTTACTGCTACTTGGCCAATACCATAAACATTAATGTGGGCTTGTTGTTTATTCATTGCTACTGCATCATGGTTTGGGGCAGAAGTTTTATCTACTAAATAAAATAAAGGAGAATAGCTTTGAGGGATTGCTGTATTTGGGGAAAGATATAAGGTGTCAGAAGTATTGCTTGTAACAGTAAAATTTGCAGTGTAAACTGTATTGTTGCTATCATTCCACCAACCCAATTTAACGAAATCATTCTGCCATTCATTTGCAGTCCAGTTTTTCCCACTATGGCGAATATAATTTGAGCCGACAGTAAAAGCAGGGATGTAGCTGCCTCCTGATTGAATCCAGCTACCAAAATCAGCTTTCCAGTTTCTTGTTCCATCACTGTTTGAGTCATTTAGCGGGTCCCAACCAGGGATAAAATGAGGGTATTGCTCGGTAGAAGGATATATGTCTTCAAGCGTTTGAATGGTATTCTCTTTCCAGTGAGCAAGCCCTGTTTCTGCATTCAGGCCTCTGGCCTGTAAATACTGGGCTAAATCAAGGTAGTCAGGGCCCGGAGTAGGGCTTTCAACTAAATGATTAAAATTATAGTATATTCCCACTGGCTGGTTTCGAGTGAAAGAACAAAGACCATATTCTCCTGTTGTAGCCCAATCAATGTGCTCGTTCGCGAACTGCTTCCATTGAGCGTAGGTTAAGCCGTCTCTTGTGCCACTCCAGCAGTCATTAGAGCAAGGATTGCTGCAAGGAGAACTGTGCCCGAAAATATTAATTGAGGGATGGGTCGGGCCGTAAGCTTGAACAATAGAAGCTATTCCTAAAACCAGGAAAAATCCCAAAATAAAACCTAAATTTATAAGAATTTTTTTGCTCATATTTTAGAAAATTATAACATAAAAAAAGATAGCTTGCTATGTGGATAAGTTGCTTTTGCTTTTAATTGGAGATTTTTAAATATTTAGTTCGATTTAAATTATGTTCTTCTAATGTTTCGGAAAAAATAGTCTTCTTAGTTAAAGAATCAGAAAGATAATACCAATATTCGCTGAGTAAAGGGTTAAGGACTGCCTTAATAGCGCTAAGCCCGGGATTAGTGATTGGGGCTGGCGGTAAATCCGGATACAAATAAGTATTAAAAGGAGAAACCAAACTAAAATCCTTCTTAGTCAGGTTTCTCTCTGAACAATTCTGATATATTCCTTTACATTTAATATAAACTATCGTGGCATCAACCTGCAAAGGGACGTTGTTTTCTAAACGTTTGTTTAGAATCCCGGCTACTAAAGATCGATCAACATCTAAAATTACCTCTTTTTCTATCAAGGAAGCTAAAATAATAGTTTCATTAAGAGCAGCAGGATTAGATTCTATGAGAGGAAGAACTTTTAGTTGAAAATTCTGGATCATTTTTCTGGCGGCTGTCTTAGCTCCAGAATTAAGAAAAAAACGATAAGTATCTGGAAAAAGATAACCCTCTAAGGTTGTTAGCCCAGCTAAAAAAGGAAATTCTTGGACCAATTCAGTAGGAGAAAAATTATTGAGGTCTCCTGAACTTATTACGCCGGCTTGAGAAAGAAGGCCATTAATATCTTTAAGAGAAAAACCTTCGGGGATGGTTATGGTGATTTCCTTTTGAGGTCCTTGCCAAAGATTTTTAACGATCTCGGCTAAACTCATTGAAGAGTTAAAAAGATAGTCTCCTGGTTTTAAACTTAAAGCTCTGCCGGTTAAAATTGTATAGAGCTTAAAACTAAAGAGACTGCGGATTAAATTGGCATCTTTTAGACCCTGCCCAATCTCTTCTAAGCCCCAGCCGGGTTTAAGTTCAAATTCCTGCCAAGTTTCATTTTGATCAAAAGATTTCTCAGCCAAAATAAAAATACTAACAAACAAAAGTCCGGCAATAACGAAAACCGCCATCAGACCGAAATAGAAAAATTTTTGATTGATAACTCTCATAAAATTAAAGTTTTGTTCTAACAGCAATGCTTTGAATTATACCAAGAATGGCAAAATTAATTATAAGATTAGAACCGCCGTAACTGAAAAAAGGGAAATTAATGCCGGTAACCGGTACTAGTCCTAAATTAGAACCAACATTCATTAAAAATTGCAGTCCGAACATTATTACGGCGCCTAATATTAAAAGCTTAGCAAAATTATCGGGGGCCGCTTGACCAATTCTTAAACATCTTAGAAGAAAAAAAGTATAAAGACTAATTAAAAATAACCCCCCGAAAAGTCCCCGTTCCTCAACAAAGCCCGCAAAGATGAAATCGGTTTTAACTTCCGGTAAAAAACCCAACTGACTCTGCGTTCCTTGAGCAATGCCTTTGCCAAAAAAACCAGCTGAACCGATAGCAATTTTTGCCTGAATGACGCTGTAATTGACGCCTAAAGGATCTTTATTGGGATAAAAAAAACTAATAATCCTTTCTTTTTGATAATCTTTCAAAAAATACTGCCAAAGAAATCCGCTAATAACTATAAAAATCAAAATAGTGATTAAAAATTGCTTTCGAGGCAAACCGCTGCATAACACAATGCCAAACCAAATACCCAAAAGAACTATGCTGGAGCCTAAATCTGGTTGTAAAGCAATTAAAACAGCTAAAACACAAAAATATGAAAAGGAGATTAGAAGGTGACGAGAAAGAGCTATCTCAATGTGACGATAAGAAAAAAACTTAGCCAAAAGAAGGACAAGGGCTAATTTCGCTATCTCCGCTGGCTGAAATTGAAGGGGGCCTAAAATAAACCAACTCTTTGTTCCTCTGATTATTGGCGCTGTTGCCAATACTGCCACCAATAGGATAATGGTTAAAAAATAAATAGTTAAGATAACCCAACGATAATTCA
>CAYISL010000057.1:0-4227 GCA_964366075.1 uncultured Candidatus Saccharibacteria bacterium | reverse complement strand
AAGGAGGTGGTAAAAATCAAATGCCAGCGATTGAGAATTTATTCTCTCGCTGGCATTTTTATTTTCAAGTTATAAAGATTTAACAAGGAGGAAGATCTTTCCAGAATAAAATATCCCCTTTCCCCAGAACGCTAATAATAGTATTAACAATTAGCCAGGCGGCCAGAGCGATAACCACGCCAAAAACCGCGGTTTGAATTATTCCCCGTCCAGATTTAACCCGGTCTTCATTGCCAGCCGCAAACATTATCATAAAAGCGCCATAAATAATAACAAGCACCGCGATAGGAATAGCTATATATTCTAATAAGAAATAAACAATGTTTTTACCCATCTGCAGAAGAAAACAAAGATTACATTCAGGTTCTGGCGGCGGGCCTCCGCAAGGCACTAAACCAGCAGCGTTAACAGAACTAGTAGAAAGTAGAAAGTAGAAAGTAGAAAGTAGAAAAAAAATAGAAATTAGAAAGTAGAAGTGTTTCATTGTTTTAATAACAAAGTTACTTGATCAGTGGCTTGCTGAAGTGCCTTAGCAGAGTTTAAACGACCATTAATTACCGAGGCGATCATCTCCGAAAAAATTTGATCAACTTTTATGTCGTCTGGCTGGAGCCCGGAACGGCTGGTTAAAGCTTGTTTGGCAAAAATTCCTAAATCTGGATCATTGATGTAGTTATTAATTAAAGTCCTTAAAGCAGGTGGTTTTTTTGTCGCTGTCAGATACATATCAGCTACCTGATCATTAACAGTCATAAAAAGAATAAAATCCCAAGCCCAAGGACCTCTTAAAGAACCGGCTTTGGCAGCGACCGTATAACCCCAATATTTAGCAAAGTTTACCGCTTGGCCTGAATCAAACTGAAGCATCGGACTTATCGCAAAATTCAGGAAAGGATTTTTAGCTTTTATATTTTGGACTTCAGAATAATAATCAAATATTATTGCCGTATTCTCTTGACTAAAGCTATTAAGGGAATTAGCTAAAGAATCGCTCCAGGTGTAATAAGGAGAAGCTGGATTAGCAAACTTGGTATAAAAATCGAATGCTTCTTTGCCTTTTGCTTCATTAAAAACAGCCCGTTTTAATTCGGGGTCAAGAAGGGAAGCTCCTTTTTGGAACATCAAAAGTTTTAAGATGTCCGTCGCCCGGCTGATAGTCTTTGTTGATCCTCCTAAGGCAGCGGCGGACTTAACAATCTCGCCAGCATAATTTAACTCTCTTAGTTGCGGCAGAATATTTAAAAATTCCTGCCAAGTGGTTGGCGCTAAAGCTACGCTCTTTTGGTCAAAGAAATTTTTATTGTAATAAAGAACAAGACTGTCGATAGAAAGAGGAGCAGCGTAAACTATCTCATTTAAAGTAAAATCTTGAGAAACTACATTGGGAAAAATTTGTTGAAATTTAAAAAAAGATAACTGATTTTCAGGAAGAGGGAAAATTTTGTTCCGGTGTTTCAGAAGCCAGCTATTTTTAACCATAAAAATATCCGGCCCTTGACCGGCTGCCAAGGCATTAATCAAATCATTTTCGTAATTTGCTTCGCCTACTTGCCGATATTTAACAGTAATGTTGGGTCGGAGTTTTTGATAATCAGCAATGATTTTTTCATAAACCGGCAACGATTCAATTCCCCAAAAACTAAATTCGAATTTGGGGATATTATCTTTATGTCTTAAGCCAAAGATAATTACTAACACTACAAGGACAACCACTAAAGCCCCGGCAGCCATCATAATTATTTGCCCTTTAGTGAACTTTCTATTCATTAATCTGAATTAATTTTATTTAGAGGCAAATTACCCCTTTTACTTTATCGTCAGCTTTAAGATTAATGATTTTTACCCCTTGGGTAGCCCTACCCGCTAAGCGAATACTAGAAAGGTTTGTCCTCAGAATCTGCCCTCGAGCCGAAATAATTAAAAGCTCGCTTTCTTTATCAATAAGGTGGGCAGAGATTATTTCTCCAGTTTTATTAGTAACTTTAGCGGTTTTTATTCCTCGACCACCCCGCTTCTGCTTGCGGTAAGATTTTAGAGGTGTCTGTTTAGCGAATCCCTTCTCCATCACTACCAAAATTTTGCTTTCTTTAATCTTCTCTGGCTCAATAACATCCATCCCACTCAAAGCATCATCACTTTTAATTTTTATACCAATAACTCCAGCGGAAACCCGCCCCATTGGCCTGACTTGCTTCTCAGAAAATCTTATCGCTTGACCCTTAGCGCTAGTAAGAAATATTTCGTCTTGACCAGAAGAAAGTTTTACCCACTCGAGACTGTCGTTTTTTCTGAGTTTGATAGCGATGATTCCCGTTCTTCTGACAGCTGAAAATTCTTTCAAAGGGGTTTTTTTAATCATACCATTTTTTGTGGCCATCACCAAAAACGCGGACTGACGCAGATTCACCCCGTTAGATACAAGGCTATCTAACGGGGCAAGCGCGGATTCACGCGGAATTTCCCGGGTGGCTTTGTGTTCTGTTCCGCTTTGTTCCGAGTAACTAACAATGGCACTGATAGTTTCATTTGATGGAATTTCTAAAAAGTTTTGGATCAATTTCCCCTTGGAAATACGGGAAGCCGTTGGGATTTCATAGACTTTTGTTTGGAAAACTCTACCTCTATCAGTGAAGAAAAGGATATCATCATGGGTAGAAGCACTCAAAAAGTGCGAGAGAAAATCTTCTTCTTTTATCTCAGCAGCCATTATTCCTTTTCCTCCTCGTTTTTGAACCCTAAAAGCCGTAGGAGACAATCTTTTGATGTAACCGCTTTTAGTTAGAGTAATAATGACTTCTTCTTTGGGAATAAGATCTTCCTCTTGAAACTCTTTTAATCCGGCAGCGACAATTTTGGTTCGGCGCTCATCGGCATATTTCTCCTTAATTTGAAGGACTTCCTCTTTAATGGTTTGACGAATTTTTTTGGGGCTTTTAAGTAAATCTTCTAACTTAGTAATCAGAGCCTTTTTTTCTTTCAGTTCAATTTCAATTCTTTGCTGCTCCAAAGCCGCCAAACTAGCTAAGCGCATATCCAAAATCGCCTCCGCCTGAAGATCGCTAAGATTAAAATTCTTGACCAATTTTTGGTGAGCCTCTTCGCGGTTTTCAGATTTTTTGATAGTTTGAATAATTCGATCAATATTTTTAAGAGCTTTGCTAAGACCTAGCAAGATATGTTCCCGCTCTTTTGCTTTAGTTAAATCAAATTGCGAACGTCGAGTGATAACTTTCTGACGATGATTGATGTAGGCCTCTAAAATATTTTTCAAAGACATCACTTCGGGCTGAATTCCATCTTTTAAGGCAAGCATATTAAAGTGAAAGTCTTTTTGAAGATCGGTATATTGGAAAAGCATATTTAACACCTTCTGAGGCGGAGCGTCATTTTTTAGCTCGATGACAATCCTCAAGCCTTCCCTATCACTCTCGTCCCGGATATCCTTAATCCCATTAATTTTTTTAGTCTCCACTAAGAGAGCCATTTTAGTTATCAACTCCGCTTTATTTACTTGGTAGGGTATTTCGGTAATGGCGATATTGAAAGCGCCTGTTTTGGCTTCAGTTATTTCCGCAACGGCTCGAGTAGTGATAGAACCTCGACCAGTAGCATAAGCTTCTAAAATGGCTTTTTTGTTATAAATAATGCCGCCAGTAGGAAAATCGGGACCTTTGATAATTTGCATCAATTCCTCAATTGAAGATTCTGGCCGATCAATTAAAAGAACGATCGCATCAACTACTTCGCCCAAATTATGAGAAGGAATATTAGTGGCCATCCCGACAGCAATACCCATTGAACCGCTAAGTAATAAATTCGGTAATTTAGCTGGCAAGACTTTAGGCTCTTGATATGCCCCATCATAATTTGGCTGCCAATCAATAGTTTCTTTTTCAATATCAACTAGTAATTCTTCGGAAATTTTTGAAAGTTTGGCTTCGGTATAGCGAGGAGCAGCCGCATTATCTTCTGTTGATCCAAAATTCCCCTGGCCTTGGATAAGGGGATAGCGCAAAGAGAAATCTTGAGCCATTCTGACTAAGGCATCATAAACAGCCAAGTCGCCGTGAGGGTGATATTTCCCAAGGCATTCACCAACTACTCGGGCGGACTTTACAAACTTGGCTTGATGGGTTAACCCCATATTCCACATCGCCCAGAGTATCCGCCGATGAACTGGCTTTAAACCATCTCTCACATCAGGTAAGGCACGAGAAACAATTACAG
>CAYISL010000056.1:0-4248 GCA_964366075.1 uncultured Candidatus Saccharibacteria bacterium | reverse complement strand
ATACGGAAACCAAAATTCTCGGCGTAAATTCTCAAGATTAATTATCTTTTTGAGGCGCTTGATTTCTATTTCTGAGCACACCTTTTTTAAATAATTCCGCAGTTGTTTGCGAATAGGATGAGCCGGATGTTTTTCTGGATCGTAACCCGTAACATTCAAAAGCGCATAAAAACATAAAATCCGCTTACTTAATTCAACTGTGATTTTTATTTTTTTATTACTCATAGCATTTTTTAGCAACAATTTCCGCAACTCCGTGATTATAGGGATAAGGTTTTTCATCCCCAACGATTTTTTCGGATTAAAACATCCCTCTATTTTTTAATTATTTTCCACGCTAAATCGAAAATATTTTTTATAAAATCCTTATCAAATTCCTTTTTTGACTCTATTTGATAAACAATCAAAGGATATAGTTGCCAGACAAGTAATTTTCTTAAGCGATAGACGGAAGCCGACTTATTTTCTTTGAAATTCAAATAATTTTCTGCCAAAACTTTCAAATTAGATTTTGAAAAAGAGAATTTTAAAGGATTAAATCTTTTAAAGTATTTTTGAGCAAAATAGCCAAACGGCACTAAAAATTCAATACTTAATTCTCCTAGAAAAGAAGAGGCATCAATTTTGGGTTGGAGATTAGAAGGCAATAATTTTGGAAGTTTTAATTCTTTAATAACTTCTTCAATGACTGCTACGGTTAGTCCACCAAATTGTTTAAATAAAATATGACCAATCTCATGTGCCAAAACACCAACAGAACATTCCAATTCCCAGCTGTTATTTTTTAATTTTGGAATTTCCAAAGTAATATGGCGGCTATTGAGATTAGCGCCGCCAGCAGCGGTTATTCCTTCTCCTTTACGAGGAGACATTAAAGCTATGATTGTGAAATTTTGAGGAGATTTTTTATTCCCTAGTGTCTGATTTAGATCTTTGAATAAATTTTTAGAACCCTCGGTGTTTAAAAATTTTTTAATTTTTACAACCTGTTTTTCTAATAATTTTCTATCCCAAATTTTTTCAAAACGATTTTGAAGAGTTTTAAGGGTTTCGTTGATGATATTAAATTCTTTTGATGAGACGGCTTTTTTAAATTTCCCCCAAGCTTCCTTAACAGAATAACAGTAAAAATATTGGCCCAAATAAGTCGTTTTCCAATTTTTATCGCGCTTAAATCCGTATTCAACAATAATTTTTCTAAAAGCATTCAAAACTTGTTTTTCTTTCTTGCTTAATGGTCCGGTTTGCTTTAACCATTCTTGATTGTAATCTTTCCGGCAGCTGAAATGCCATTCACTTAGATTGCTAATAAAAAAGAATTGATTGGCTAATTTTGAAATTACAAACCTAAACTTCATACCTCTATCCTACCAAATTTCCTTTATTTTGACTATTTGGTAATGCGTACACACATAATCTTTTTCCTTCCTTAATTGGAAAAATCAAAGGAAGGGCACGCTACACTGTTGTTCTAGAGTATACACCAAAAGAATTCCCTTATTAATAATGTTAATGGCTTTAAAATATTAACTAGTCTTTCCTACCCCAAAAATTTGACTTTTAGGAAGGAGTAATGTATTAATTAAAAGAAGGGAGTTCTTTGTCAATTTTATAAAGTCAGACTTAAAACCAAAAAAGAAAGGAGGTAAAAATGCTCAGAAAAGTTTTGTTTTTAGGCATAATAGCGAGCTGGCTGTTTTTAGGCACCATTTTAGTCTCAGCTCAAACAGAGACGGTTGTCTTTGAAAAAACTTATCATTGCGGCTCCGTGGATGTGGGTTATTACGTGGAGCCGACTAATGATCAGGGGTATATCATTACTGGTTATACACAAAGTTCTCTTTATGTTTGGCCTAACCTTAGTGACATCTATACCATTAAAACAAATCGGTATGGCGACACCATTTGGACGCGGACTTATTATGCCTACGATGGGACATTTTGGGATAAAAGTTATTGTGTCCGGCAGACTATTGACGGAGGCTATATTATTGCGGGTAGCGTAATTTATTCTCCTCCCTGGTTGGAGGGTTGGAAAAGAGGACATCTGATTAAAACCGATGCTAATGGAAATGTTGTTTGGGAGCGTATTTTTCCTGAAGAAGAAATAGGTTCCTGCAATTCTGTTCTTCAGACAGAGGATGGAGGTTACATTATCACTGGTTGGGCTAGTCGGCCTAAACCAAACTTTGCCGATGTTGCTCTTATGAAGACCGACGCTAATGGCAATCCTCTTTGGGCCAAATATTTTGATAGCCATCAGGAAACAGAACCAAATGAGCCTCCTTCCTGCGAAGGCGGTTATTGGCTTGAAAAAACCACTGATAACGGTTTTATTATAGCGGGACAAAGAGTAATAAGATTTTGCCCTGATTCTGTTGACTGTAGTTATTCCTACAATTACAAAGATGATTGGGATGTCTATCTTATCAAAACTGATGGTAATGGCGACAGCCTTTGGGCCCAAACTTACGGAAGCACAAAATGTGATGTCGGGCAGTTTGTCCAACAAACCAACGATGGCGGTTATATTATTATAGGGACGACGTTGAGTGAATCTTCCATACCCGTATATGTTATCAAGACCAATGCTCGGGGCGATACTTTATGGACTCGGACTTATGGAGAAGGGTCGAAATGGAAAACAGGAAATGGAATTAGACAAACCAACGATGGCGGTTATATTATCACGGGTTTTATCCTCCCCCTTGATGAGACTATTAAAAAGCTTTATCTTCTGAAAATTAATAGCCAAGGAGATATAGAGTGGGAGCAAATTTTCGACGGTAAAGGAGAAGATGCTTGTGGTTATTCGGTCATTCAAATAGACAACGGATTTGCAGTTGTTGGTTCAACAGCTAACCCGGCTACCGGAGGAGGCGATGTCTACCTTATCAAAACTAACAACGAAGGTCGGATTACAGCAGTCTCCGAGGAAAATTCCTTTAGCCCGCCAAAAAGTTTTGCTCTTTTCCAAAACTATCCCAATCCCTTTAACCCTAACACCACTATCAGTTTTGATATCGTCAAAACTGGAGAGGTAAAATTGGAAATTTATAACGTCTTAGGGCAAAGGGTAAGAGTTTTAGTTAATCAACGAGTATCTCAAGGGAGCTACACCGTTAGTTGGGAAGGCAGAGATGAAAAAGGAAGTTTAGTGGCTAGCGGAGTTTATTTTTATAAGCTTCAAATCAACAGAGAATTCAGCCAGACAAGAAGGATGCTATTATTGAAATAATTTTTTCTGGCAGCCGAGAGACGCCTCGATAGAAATCGAGGCGTTTTTATTTTAATGGTTTCTAAATTTTGTTATATTAAAGGCAATGGACAAAAGAGCCGCTAAAGAACGAATCGAACATTTAAAAAAGGTAATTAACTACCACCGCTATCTTTATCATGTTTTAGACCGTCAGGAGATTTCTGATGAAGCTTTGGACTCCTTAAAAAAAGAACTCTTTGATCTGGAACAGCGATACCCGGAATTTATCACTCCGGATTCGCCTACTCAGCGCATCAGCGGCAAGCCCCTGAAGGAATTTAAAAAAGTTATCCACGAAACACCGATGGTTTCTTTCAATGACGCTTTTTCTGAAGAGGATATGAACGATTGGCTGGAAAGATTAGAAAACTACCGGGGCTATAAATTAACCAATAAGCAACAACCAACAACCAAAAACTTATTTTACTGTGAATTGAAGATTGACGGTTTAGCTATTGAATTGGTTTATGAAAATGGGATTTTAATTCAGGGTTCCACTCGAGGCGACGGTCGGATTGGCGAAGATGTTACTCAAAATTTAAAAACTATTGAAGCCATTCCTTTGCGAATTTTAGAACCGGAAGAAGTGAAGAAAAATTTAGAAAAATTAAATCTAAACCCCAAAACCTATAATCTAAAACCTAAACGCCTGGTTATTCGAGGGGAGGTTTTTCTTTCAAAAAAAGAGTTCGAGCGGATTAATAAAGAACAAATCAAAAAAGGAGAGAAAATTTATGCTAATCCAAGAAATATCGCTGCCGGCTCAGTCAGGCAATTAGATTCCAAGATTACTGCCAGCCGCAAACTAGATTCTTTTCAATATGATATCGCCACGGATTTAGGAATTAGCACTCACGAAGAAAAACATCGTGTATTAAAAGCTTTTAGTTTCAAGGCCAATCCCAATAATCGCCTGGCAAAATCTTTGAAGGAAGTTTTTGAATTTCGCAATTATTGGGAAAAACATCGTAATCAATTGCCCTATGAGA
>CAYISL010000055.1:0-4280 GCA_964366075.1 uncultured Candidatus Saccharibacteria bacterium | reverse complement strand
ACTGACCCCCGACCTTATGGGCCTTAATAGCGCCTCTTTTCAAAAGCCGCTTAATGGTGCTTTCTGAAACCTTCAGGAAATCGCGAGTTTCTTCAGTGGTATAAACAACATGTGGCTTGATTTCTTCAGTCATATCTCTAATTTCCATTGTAGAGAAGCCAAAGGGACGTGTCAAGAGGTGTCAAAAGGTATCATCGCCCTAACAAAAAGGGACAAGCCTTCGGCTTGTCTCCAAGATTAGCTTAATATTACATATTCCTATTTTTATATCTTCTGCCAGATGGTTGTTGGTGATAATGGCCTATCACCTTCCGTATATGGTTTGGGACCTAGAAATACTTTCTTTACCCAGTTTTTGGGTATTTCGGGCAATTCTGTTTCAGACATATCGTCCACTAATAGATACCCACCTTGCTTTATTTTTGGGAGTGCGTGCTTTACGCAAGTCGTCCTTTGCCTGCCATCAACCACCACTAAATCAAAGTATTCGTCGGGGGTATTATCAATTACTTGGACGTATTCTCTCGTATCGAGCCCTAACCTTTTTCTCCCGGCCAAACGATATTCTTCAGGTATGTCCGGACTCGCAGGCCCCAATTCTTTCAAAAAATACTCGCAATTAAGAATATTGCTGTTTTTCAGCAATTCGGAAATACGATGATACCATTCAGGATTATGCTCTATTGAGATTATTTTTTTGACCCTTTTGGTAAAAAATAGGGTCGAACCTCCGCTGCCCCATTCAAACATGGTCATTTCTTTTGTTAGAGCTTTATCCAACCAATCCGTCGCCTCAAAGGGTATCCAGGGTGTTGCCAACTCCTAAAAGGGCTTATTAAGAGTAGTAAGCCATTGGATTAGGTATTTAATTTTCAACGGGTTCTTCATTAACCAAGGAAGTAAAAATAGGAAACACCTGATTTTTTTTAGAAGTGATTTCATAATTATTGATCTAACAAAGATTTGGCGGCCTCGAAGACTTCTTCGGGGGTAATTTCTTGGAGCTGCCGACTGAACCATTTCATACACTTGGAGTCCGGTCTAGCCATGGTGGAATAATTTAGAAGCGGGTTATTGTCTTTCTGTAAAAGCTTATATCTACTCCCGGAGGGTGTTTGCTCTCGTATATCATAGCAGCCTCCGATATCTACCACTGGCACCCCCAAGGCATTGGCTATATACAAGGGACCGGAATCCACGCTAATAAACAATTTCATCTTTTTTAATAAAGCTGGTAATTCATGTAACCTGAAGAAACCCGAGCCGTTAACGCTATTATTGCGCATTATCTTCCGCACTTTTTCAATTTGGATGCTATCGTCGGCTGACCCGGTAAAGATTATTTTAGCCCCCAATTTCTCTATCAATAAGTTAGATAGAGAAGCAAACTTGGACAAATCCCACTGTTTAATCTTGTTCCCGGGTACGGGACCGATACCGATCAGTAAATCATCTGTGCTTAAATTGTTTTGCACGAGAAACCCCAAGGCCTTTTTCTCTTCTTCCGGCTGAATGAAAATCTCTTTTTCTTCGGAGGACTGTTCGATGCCTAAGAATTTCAATAAATTCAGGTAATGGTTAACAAGGTATGTATGGCTTTTGTATTCCAGGCGATAATTATTAAAAACAGAAAGTAGGTTCATTATCTCTCCTGTCCCCTTGTGGTAGGTGGCCACCCTGTTCGGGACTAAAGACCAAAAAGCGATTATGTTATTAAAAGATCCGGGCAACAAGTTAAAAACCCAGTCATATTCTTCCTTCTTTATTTTTTTAAGTAATTTGATCTTTCCCGAAATCCCGGGGTACCAGTCAGCTAATACTATCTCGTCTACCCGTGGATTATTTTTTAAAATATCAGCGGTTTTGGAGTTAACAAGAACAGTGAGATGACAAAGATGAAATTTCTTCTTAATTTCCCGGAAAACCGGAGTAGAACATACTAAATCCCCTATTTTGGCTGTTTGAATAACTAAAATTTTAAGGGGGGTATTTTTCTCTTGCCCTGAGCTGCGTCGAAGGGTCCTTTCCAAAAATATCCTAAAATAAAAATAGGGGGCTAGCAAATAAGTTAGAAACAGCCAAAAAAAATTGTTCAAATAGGCTTGCAGTTTTTTGGGGGCCATTATTTTATAAGATTTATTAGTTTAAAAACTATCAAGCGGTAACTCCCGACTATTTGAAAATAATAGTTAAAAAAAACGTAGCCCGTAATTAAAATAGGAATTATTAATTTTCCCTTCTTCTCCGAAAAAACGCCCTTTAAATAAACTAATCCTTGCGTTGCCCAGAGTATCAACAAAGGCGTTGAAATAAATGCCAGACGACTATCGGCTGGTGGAAAAATCAAAAAAGCAAATGAGGCGGGGAGCAGGGCTAAATAAATCTTAACCCTCTCTTTAGATTTTTGCAGCCACTCCCTCCAAAGGCCGATTAACGCAAATAACAGGCCGATGATGCCGAAACTCTTCAAAAATTCGCCGGCGTAAGCATATGCTATAACAACAGGCTTGCTTAAGTGTGCATAAACTGAACCGGGGAAGGCTTTTATTTCTTCCACTCCTTGGGTTAAGAAAAAGCTGTCAAATCCTAAATACTCTTTAACAACATTAGTATGAAAAAAAACAGACAGAGAAATTTGGTATGCAAGAATAGGCAGTAAAAACGGTATTCCAAACTTTAACATCTTTAGGAATTTTTCTTTAAGAATAAATTCCCTGGAAAACAGAATCATCAATATAAAAAAGACAATTCCCAGGCCCCCGTTTGTTTTTATCAGGGTACCGAAGCTCGACAGTAATCCGTTTATTATTATCAGTTTTTCGTCTCTGTTTTTTAAATAAAGCAAAGTTAAAAACACGGAAAGGATATAGAAAAACCAGGCGCCCATATCGGTCATATAGCTTAACCCGAACTGAAGCATCGGCAAGGCGGCGACAAAAAGAATAGTCCCCCAAAGAGCTTGTTCTTTGTTATTAAAAATGAGCTGGATTATTCTAAAAATTAAGAAAGCCGCAAAAAAATAAAATAAGAGATTCTGGACAATTATCCCTGCCCCCTCTCCTAAGAATTGAAAGGGTATGGCAAACAAAGACTCCATGGGTCCCAAAATTATCCAATTAAAAGCTATGTCGACCCCGGCCTCTTTCCCTTGAAGCCAATAAATGAGGTAAATGTAGCCGGGGCTGTCATCGTACTTTTGGAATCCAAAAAACAAAAAAATAGCTGCCATGCTTAAAATGGTAAACAGCAGAGCCAGGGCTAAATATTTGTTATTTTTAATTTTTTCTGGAATACTCATCTTGTTTATCTTATAACATCTTTTTCATAAAGGGCAAACCAAGCAAAGCCAAAAACCAGAAAGCAAAAAAGGAGTATAAAAGCCCTACGGCCAGACAGACAGGGGTGCTAGCAAACTGGCTAAATAAATAAATGATCGCTGAGTCCCTCGTACCCATCCCAGCTATAGTAATCGGAAGCAAGCTGACGAAAATAGCTAAGGGAAAAGCGGCAGCAACGTAAAATAAGGGGACGCTTACGCCTAGGCCTAAAAAGAAAAACTTTGCAGTCAAAATTGGCGACAACCACAAAATCGCGCCGTAATACAAAATTGGTAATAATTTTTTAGGCTCATTGGTAAAAATTTTAGAGATGTATAAAAAGCTTTCAATTCTTTCCTGCCAGTTACCTAAAGGAACTCTTATTCTGCTAATTATCAGAAAGACTAACAGAATTAAAAGAATAACAGATGAACTTATGCTAAAAATTAGCCAGTTTTTAAAAAATAACGCTCCCAGAAAGGAATAAAAAGCAAGTATAGAAATATCAATGAAGCGCTCTGCCACCACTCCCCCGGCAACCTTGGCGGCGGGTATCTTGTCTTTTAAGTAATAAGCCCTGATGAGATCGCCGGCTTTGGCGGGAATGATAGCTGAAACAGGGGAAGCGGCCATGATAATCCTGAAAGAGTCCTTGAAGCTAATGGAATAATCCATCGCCTTTAATATTATTTGCCACTTTTTAGCCGAAATAACCTGTGTCAAAACAACAATCAGACCCCCTATAGCCAAATATTGCCATTTCGCATTCAGAAAAACTTCTTTTAGTGAGAGGTAGTTTACCTTCCGAAAAATTAAATAAAAAATCGACGCGGTAAGGGCGAAAAAAAATAGAAATTTGATGATTTTCATTGCTTGGTTATTCATATTTTTAAAGTATTGCGCCAGAAGATTAAATATGCGAAACTAGATAAATATGGTTTCGATAAACGGTAAAAGTGTCGG
>CAYISL010000054.1:0-4338 GCA_964366075.1 uncultured Candidatus Saccharibacteria bacterium | reverse complement strand
CGAACAGTTTACTTTGCCTTCTATGTCCATTCAACTTACAAAATGATGACAAAAAATCTTAAAATGGACTGGCTTAAAAAACTTGAGCAACTGCCATTAAGAGACTATAAGCTACCGATTTCATCCTGGCGCGAACTTTATCACGCCGTTATTTTACCGGTGCATAAAGAACCAATCGAAGTAATTAAAGAATGTATTGAGAATATAAACAGATCAAATTATCCCAAAGACCGCCTTATTGTTGTTTTAGCTCCGGAAGAACGGGGACGAAATTCCACGGTAGTGGCTGTTAAAGAAATCGAAAATAAATTTAAGGATAAGTTTTTTAAATTTATAACTATTTGGCATCCCGCCGATATCCTCGGCGAGATAGCTGGTAAGGGTTCAAATATTGCCTGGGCTGGCCGTCGCTTAAAAGAATTGGTGATAGATCCTTCAAAAATTTCTTATGAAAATATTATTGCTTCAGTTTTTGATATCGATACCAATGTGCCCAAAGATTTTTTTGGCTGCCTTGCTTATCATTATCTGACTGTTGAAAAACCCCTCCATTCCAGTTTCCAGCCTATTCCTGTTTATGCCAATAATATCTGGCAAGCCCCAGCTTTTTCTCGTGTTTTTGCTTTTAGCAACACTTTTTGGCAGATGATGCAGCAGATGCGCCCTGAAAAATTAGTTACTTTTTCTTCTCAGTCCATTGGCTTTAAGGCTATAGTTGATATTAATTTTTGGCCACACAATGTTGTTTCTGAAGATTCCCGGATTTTCTGGGATTGTTTGCTTTATTATGACGGCGATTGGCAGACCGTTCCTTTATTCTATCCAGTTTATATGGACGCCAATGTTGCTCCAACTTTGTGGCAGACTTTCAAAAATCAATACAAACAAATTCGGCGCTGGGCTTATGGGGTAGAAAATAACGCCTATCTTCTCTTTGGCTTCTTAAAAAATAAGAGAATTCCACGATCGACAAAATGGCATTATTCCTGGTTTATGATTGAAAGCACGCATTCTTGGGCTACTAATTCTTTGCTAATTTTCCTTTTGGGATGGCTGCCTTTAATTTTAGGAGGTCCAGAATTTAAAACTACTCTTCTGGCGTTTAATCTACCCTATGTAACTCAATGGATTTTAACTTTAGCAATGGTAGGAATTCCTACTTCAGCTATCCTTTCGATTTTGCTTTTGCCATCGCGACCAGCTAACTTCGGCCGGCTAAAATATTTTTGGATGTTTATTCAATGGCTTTTGGTGCCTATAAATTTAGTTATCTTCGGCGCCATACCTGCTTTAGAATCTCAAACCCGACTAATGCTCGGCAAGTATATGGGCTTTTGGGTGACTCCCAAGATTAGAAAATAATAACGAGAAATTAATTAAGGAATTTTAATAAATTTATTATTTTAATAGATTTATTAATGGAATTAATATTAATAAGGTTTGTCTAGTATTTTAACGATCGTTAAAATACTAGACAAACTGTTGAACTATTGAACTATTGATAAATTAGATTTAGCTGAAGTTAGCTGAGATTAACGTTATTCAGGAATGAGAGTGAATTAGTTTCTCTAGCTCTCTAATTTTTTCTTTAAGGAGAGCTTGGGTTTTAGCTTCGATGTTAAGACGCATTAAAGGTTCGGTGTGCGAAGGCCGGAGATTGAACCGCCATTCGCCAGCTGGCGAATCATCATACTCAGCGCTCAGACCGTCAAGATGAGAAATTTGTGAAGCATCGGAATATTTTTTTTCTAAGGCGTTTAATACCTTCTCTGGCGAGCTAACTTTAAAATTTCTTTCTCCACTAATAAAGTATTTCAGACGATAAGGCTCAATTAATTGAGAAAGTTTTTTCCTTATTTGGGATAAATATTTTAGCATCAATAAAACCGGGATTAACCCATCGCCCATTACAAAATTTTCTCTTAAAAAGAAGTAGTGGCCGCTCGCTTCACCACCGAATAAGATTTTTTCTTTTAACATCAGAGGCAGAAAGTTTGACCAGCCGGCTTTAGTCATCAAAAAAACACCGCCATTTTTCTTGACTGTTTCTTCAATAGCCCAAGTCAATCGAGGATCATGTAAAATTTTTGTGCCCGGATATTCTTGAAGAATTATTTTCGCCAAAATAGCCGTAGTGAAATAGGGCTCAACTAACTCCCCTTTTTCATCAAGAAAAACACAGCGGTCACCATCGCCATCCCAAATCACTCCCAAATCAGCTTTTTGAGCTAAAATTTCCTTTTTTGCTTCTCGCTGACTTTCTTTTAAAAGAGGATTGAGATTATGGTCGAAAAATTTGTCGTGAGGGTGAAAATTTATCTTGGCTATTTGGCAAGGTAGTTCAGCAAAAACTGCTGAAGCAAATCTGTTGATCGGCCCAGCGCTGGCATCTAAGATAATTTTTAAAGGAGAGATTGATTTTATATCAACGAAATTGAAAAGATAATTCAGATAATCGTAAGTAATATCTTTTGAATTGAGATAGCCTTTTTCTAAAGAAGGGGGAAATTTTTCTTGGACTAATATTTTTATCTTGTCCAAACCCGAGTCAGCTGCCACCGGTTGAGCTGAAGAATTAATTATTTTTAATCCGTTATATTCTTTGCCTAAGTGAGAAGCACTAACCATTACTCCGCCATCTAATTTTTGTTGAAAAACAGCCAAAGAAATTAAACCGGTTGGTACCGGACCTAAATCAACCACATCGCACCCCTGGGAAATTATTCCTTTAGTAAGGGAATCAAGCAAATTTTTTGACGAAGGCCGGATGTCATAACCAACTGCTAAACGATTAGCTTTTAGAAATTTAATCAAAGCCTGGCCAATTTTATAAACAATTTCCTCGTTAATTTCCGAAGGATAGCGGCCTCGAATGTCATAGGCTTTAAAAATAGATTTAGTGGTCATATGACTAAATAATAACTTATTGTTTCGCAATAATAAAATTTTGACCTGGAAAAACCTTGAAATTTGCCATATTTATTCCTATAATTCAATACGTGGCGAAGCGGAATAAGGAAAATTCGAAAGAGAATAAAAGGTCTTCAGAAGAGAAGTTTTTTGACTTACACCCTGATACTAAAAAAAGCATCATCGCCGTGCTTTTTCTTGGTTTGGCTCTCGTTCTGTTTTTAAGCGGTTTTGAAAAAGCCGGGCCAGCTGGTCATTACTTATACAAAAGCTTAGGTTATCTTTTTGGTTGGGGCTATTTTATTTTTCCTGTTATTCTTCTTTTAATCGCTTTTATTTTTTTAAGTTCTTCACGGCAGAATTTAGTAGGAGTTACTTTTTTAGGCGGAACTTTTTTAATCCTGGCGGCTTTAGGCCTCATTGATCTTTTAGATAAAGGCCGGGGAGGATTACTGGGTAATGTAGTAGGCGCTCTTAAAATTCCTTTTGGTTTTTGGGCAGCCTTGGTGATTATTTTAAGTATTTTTGCAGCGTCTTTGCTGATTATTTTAAATGCGCCTTTAAAAATAAATCTTAAATTTAAGAAAGACAAGGATAAAAAAGCTATCGAACCAATAGTGGTTAGCGGCGTCAGTGATGAAGAAGTTAAATCAACTGCCGGAAAACCAGAAAAAGAGATAGAAATTGAAGTCACTTCAGAGCCGTCAAAAACTATCGAACCCCTTAAAAAAGAAAAAATAGCTATTTCTCAACCAAGGAAATTCAAAGGTTATGTTCTTCCTCCTTTATCTTTGTTGGATTCTCAAACGGCTAAGCCTACCAGCGGCGATATTAAAGCCAATGCCAATATTATTAAACGAACATTGGATAGTTTTGGAATTCCAGTCGAAATGAGCGAAATAACTATTGGTCCCACTATTACTCGTTATACCCTTAAACCCGCTGAAGGCATAAAACTTTCCCGAATTACCGCTCTTCATCAAGACTTAGCTTTAGCTTTAGCAGCTCATCCTATCAGGATAGAGGCGCCCATTCCGGGGAAATCTTTAATAGGTATTGAGGTGCCTAATAAATCTGCCGCTTTAGTAAGACTCCACAGTTTACTGAGTCTTGAGGATTTTCGAGGTAAATCTCTAAGTTTTGCCTTAGGGAGGGACGTTAGCGGTATACCATTTTATCCAGATATCGGAAGGATGCCTCATCTTTTAATTGCCGGAGCTACGGGTAGTGGCAAATCAATGGCTATCCATTCTTTGATCGTTTCTCTCTTGTACAAAAACTCTCCGGAGACTTTGAGATTAATACTTATTGACCCCAAGCGCGTGGAGCTTTCAGTCTACGATGAGCTTCCTCATTTAGTGGCGCCAGTAGTCACCGAAACCAAACAGGCAATGGGAGTTTTCCGTTGGGCAACTAAGGAAATGGAGC
>CAYISL010000053.1:0-4567 GCA_964366075.1 uncultured Candidatus Saccharibacteria bacterium | reverse complement strand
CTGATAAGATTATCAAATCCGAATTTAAAAAAGGCAGCCGAGTTAAAATTCATTCGGAAAACTCAGCTCTTAAAATTGAAGCTCGTTCTTAGGCTACCAATAATCTATAATTCTTTAGTGTCTATAGATGCTATTTTATATTTGATAACTTGAAAATTTTAATCCACTTCAAAAATTGGTTGCCGTATTGGTTAATTGATTTGCTTAAAGTTCTGGCTTGGTCTATTGTTTTGTATTTTTTTAGAAGGAGTGATTACAATTTCTTCCTCTTTTTATTTTTCTTAGGGCTATCCATTTATACTTTTCTAAGTCCCCGAGCGAAATTGTTTTTCGCTCATTTAATTCTATTTATTTTAGCTCCTCTTACTTTGGTTTTGCTTAATTCCTCGATAAATATCCTAATTGCTACTCTGTATTTTGGCGCCACTCTTTTTATTTTAGCCTTGGCTAAAAATCCTATCTTTTTAAGTAGGGCTTTAATTTATAAAATTAGCTTCACGGCTATTTTTTTTGCGATTTTTATTGCTCTTTTTAGCTCTGGTATAACTCGAAATTTTATTTTCAAAGAGATATTAATTTTCCTGATCTCTATCTTTTTATTTTCTGAATTTTTAAGAGAGTCAATATCTTTAAATTTAAGGCGGGTATTCTTATTTTGTTTAATTTTCAGTCTTATAGTGCTTGAATGCTTTTGGGCGGTGTCCTTTTTGCCAATAGGGTTTATAAATACTTCAATTCTTTTGACTTTGATAACTTATTTGATTGCTAATTTTCTATTGGAACATTTAAAAGGTGTATTGAGCCGTCGTAAAATCCTCGAGCATTTTTCTATCTTTGTTGCTTTAATTTTATTTGTTTTTTTCCTCTCCAAGTGGACAATTTAATTTTAAAGTAAGTGTCTATTGAGAAGTTTTAATTTCTTTAAGAGCACTTAGCTCTTTAAATTTAGCTTCATAAATTTTGTTTTGCTCTAAATCTGGTCGGAGTTTTTCAGCTAAATTAAGCAGGCTTCGAGCGGTTTCCAGGTCATTTTCCATTAGTGAAATATCTAATAGCCCATAAATAAATTCAAAACGAGTAGGTGCTATTTTTAGCCCTTCTTGGAAGATCGTTTTTGCCCTAACAAAATATAGCGGGTTGTTTAAAGTTCTACTAGCGAAAAGATTTACCAGCCCAAAAATATACCAGGATTTTACCCCGATAAGCAGTTTCCGCTCTTTAGTTTTATCAAAGGTTTCATTGGCGTAGTTTATTGCCTTATTAACAAATTCTGGGCTTACTTCAATATTCCCTTGGTTGATAGTTTGTAAAAGATCAACCATAAAAATTCCTAACTGTTCAACTGTTTCTCCTTGGCCTACTGGTGAGGCGAAATCGATTGCTTTAGTGAAAGTTTCGTTAGCTAACGCAGGATCGCGGCGGCTCGCCCTTAAGCTTTCTATAAGTATTTTATTCTTCTGGAGTGGTCGCCAGGATGTATTATAAAGCGAACCGATGACTATAATAACAAGCAGAAAGGATAGAATAAATTTTGTCGCCTGTCGCTTGTTGTCTTTTTCCGGTTGCCGTTCGTTTTTTATTTCTTCAGTTGGAGAAATGGTAAGATTGGTGAATAAAGCCAGAAAAGTAAAGAGCGCAAGATAGATTGGTAAGACATCAAAAAGAACTATATTTTGTACTAGGTAAGCGATAGGCACGGCAAGAAAAGCGGCCTTAATTATCATATTCCCTTGAGTTGGTTTTACTATGTTAGGTAGACGCCGGAAAATATAATAAAAAATAACAAAAATTGAAAGATAGCCTAGAAATAATATAAAACCTCCGCTAACGGTATAATCGAGAAAGAAGTTATGAGCCCGGTCAAACCAGGATTCTCCGCCGAAATGCCGAGCATCGTAATATTTGTCAAAAGCAAAGGGGAAATTTTCTGGTCCCCAACCAAAAATTGGTCGTTCAATAATTCCGGCTAAAGCTGATCCCCAAGTGAGAAATCGGCTCTCTAATTCCGAGAAAGAGAAACTGCTGAAACGGTTGAGACCGGGAATTTTTTTCCAGATTTGCGAATTAAGAGTAAAAATAAATATAACTAAAAGAACCAATGACAGACCGAGTATGATACGGGCGATAGCTTGGAGATGAGATTTTTTTTCAATTACTTGAGCGCCTCTGTTTTTTGGATATTTAACTTTGGATGCAGCAATGGACTGTTTTTGACGACTCAATGCCAAAAAACAAAGAGCGATAAAAATGCCTACAGCTAATCCTAAAATTGCTCCCCGGGTCTGGGTATTAAAGAAAATAAAAATTTGAAATAACAAAACTCCGAACCAAGCAAATTTTTTCCAAGTTTGTTTTTCGGAAAAGATAATAATAAGAGCAAAAAGAAAATGAAATAGGAGATAGACAGATAAATAGGAAGGATTGCCCAAAGTGCCGCTGACGCGAGCCGAAGCGGCAATTACTGATTTGGCAATAACACCCTCAGGATTATAAGCGCCAATTAATTGTCCTAAAGCATAAAGACTGATTAAAATACTGGCGGTTAAGCTGGTTTTTAAAAAGCTCATCCAGTCTTTTTTAGTTTGGATGAGAATGATAATTAAAACAAAAAACAGCCAATAGTGGATTAATTGGAAAATTCCTTCGCCGCGTTCAAAATTTGACCAGAAGCTGTTATGAAGATTTACTCCAAACAAGCCGGCTATTAAATAAAAAAAAGTAAAGAGAGTGACAGTGATAAAAATTGGATGACGAGAAATTTTTCTTAGATGTAAAATCTGAGTTTTTTTGTTTTCCTTATCGGCGTTAATTAAAAAAACTAACCAGCAGAATAAAGCCAATTCGATAGCGGTCCGAAAGAAAATTGCCTTACCAGTAATAAAGGGGAAAAAAAGATTGCGAGCAACAATAACAGGCGCAAAGAGAGCTAAATAAAGAAAAAATTTAGAAAGCTTTAGCATTACCGATTATTATAAATTAAATAAATAATTTCGCAAAGTTCCTCTAGATTACATAAAACACTCCATCTCTATTCCTACCGGCACCAGGCGTTCGCTGACTCCAGCGGTCAGCGACGCCTTACGCTCTCGCTCCGACAATCCCGCTTCGCGGGAACCAAACTTGTCGGAGCTCCGAGAGTTGCCGTACGGAATAGAAGTGTAGTGTTGTTATATTTGAAAGCAAAATTATCGAGCAAAATTATCGAAGTTGAACTTCCATAGATTCTTCCCTAGACTTTCCATTTTCCTAGACTCTCCCCAGACTTCCAGAAAATGGCTATAGCATTTCCTTAACGATCGTTAAGGAAATGCTATATAAGATAATTGGATTACACTGAATATCTGAAGCGTAAATATTTGAAAGAGGAACTTATCCATAAATTAAAGATGAAACTCGCGTTAGAAACTCACTTAAGATTTTTATTAATTTACTAAAGTTATTTGACGGTCGTCGAAATATTGGACTAACCGTGGATAACTTGTTTTCTTTGAGGAAACCCCTTGACTTTATTATCTGCTATTTGTAATCTGCTATTTGTATTCTACTTCCTACTTTCTAGATTCTAAATAATCTTAATGTATGTCCGAATTTCTAAATAAAAAAGCTTTCGAGATTTCCTTCGCCGTATTTCGGGTAGCTGCTTTGATTAAAAAACTGCCTCTCAGTTTGGAATTAGAGAAATTAGCAACCGAGTTTGTTTCCTTAGTAGGCAAGAGCAATTTAGACGAAGCCCTAAATCTGTCTTCGGCTTTGAAGAATGTTATTAAATTAGGAGAGGTAACTTTTGAGATTAAACAAATAAACGCTGGTGTTCTTTTAAGAGAGATAAGCAGTTTTGAATCTTTAGCTAGGGTAGAATCCGGCAAAGATTTAGAAATTGAATCATTATTCTCCCAACCTTCTTTATTAAAAACGAGTCCGGCAAAGACCGAGCTTAATTTCACAAATAATCCGGCAAATAATCCGGCAGAGTCCGGCAATAACCCGGCAATTATAGAGGATAATCCGGCAAAGAATGAGTTTAGCTCTGCTAATAGTCTGGCAGAGTCTGGCAATCCGCCAGCTGGCGGATCTGGCAATGCTGATTTAATATTGACGAAAATTCGGCAATTAGGAAATTGCCGAACTCGGGATTTAATTAGTTTTTTCTCCAATTTAAGTGAACGAACCCTAAGGGGATACCTAAAATTGTTATGCGATCAGGATTTGATTGAGCGTTTAGGTGCTGGCGGTCCAGACACCCATTATCGGAGCTTATAGTTTGTCATTTGTAACCTATCACTAAACTTTGTAACTTCTTTCTCCATCTCTCGTTTTATTATTTAAACGCAGTTATAGCTTTTCAGGCTGAGTGCTTTGAGATTTGAGTTATCCACAAGCGGTAGTTTTTTATTATAATTAAAGGCGTTATAATTATTTTATATAGTATTGCGATAATAAAAGTTAGCGATTTACAGATTGTCCCGCAAAGTCCCGCAGAGCGGGATAAAAACGGGATAATTGTAAGTTGCTAAAATTAAATTCACCCTCCTAAATTTTACTTCGTAAAACTTGGGAGGGTAAAAAG
>CAYISL010000052.1:0-4579 GCA_964366075.1 uncultured Candidatus Saccharibacteria bacterium | reverse complement strand
TTAAGATAGATGCAATTGCCATCTTCTTTTTGTTTGAGAATGTTTGCCCCACACGCGGCCGCCTTATGAAAGTCATCAATCAAGCCAAACTCCTCAAACTGAGTTCTGTATTCACCTGACTGGTATTCTTCTTCAGCTAAATTCACTAAAAATAAACGACAGCAAAGGCCGCACTGAGAACATTTGTCTATACCCAACATATGGGTTCATAGTCAGTTAACGAGAATTGCAAATTCGAGTTAAATGAATATATCATAAAAAATTTCTACTCTGCTGAGCAGGTCGGTCTAGGACCGTGATTTGGCTAAAGCTTTTTCAATAATACCAAATTTTCTCTAACTAATGCTTCCTTTTTTGCTCTTGACCAATTTTTTAATTGGATTTCCCTTTGCATTGTTTCTTTTCGTGAACCAAACGTTTCTTGATATATGAGCTTGAACGAAGAAAAATAACGAACGTATTTAGCGGATTTTGATGTCTTATTTCTGTGTTCTGCCAGTCTTTTTTCTAAATTATTGGTTTGACCAATATATAAGGTATTTGAAGAGGTGCGAAGAATATAGATGAAATAAGACATATGGATATCTTTCGACTCCAGTTCGATACTTCGACTACACTCAAGTACTCACTGTCGCTCAAGACCTTCTTTTCTTTCATGGCTGAAAGCCTCTTCGAGCCTGAGCCTCAGAGCCGAAGGCCTGAGCGAAGTCGAGGGGCCGGTCTAGGACCCTCTCTCACTATTACTGAAAATTATTCTTTCAACGAGTTTATATAGGTGGCGGCTATTAATAAAAGTTCGGTTTTGTGTTCAGCGACAAGGTCCTCTCCGGGCAAATAAGATTTTATACCGTGCCCAACGATAGTATTAGACAAAACCTCCTTAAGTACGTCCGCCTGGGTTTCGCTCAACCCGACATCTTTATTACATAATTCGAGAAATATTAACTTCTCCCTTGCAGAAATTTCCCGTAATTGTTCCGATACATTTATGTCAGTTATGGTTCCCTCTGGAGGAATATTTTTAAACTTAATACCATCAGTAAATTTCCCCAACAGAGGTTTTTCATTTTTTGCTTGTTCATATTTCTCTACGAAAGAAATGTTTGCTTGTTCTCTTTTTTCCCCAGCCATTTTATTTCACCTCCTTTTCTTTAAAAATTCCAAATTTCTATTAAAGTATAACAAATTTATTATATTGCTGAGCAGGTCGGTCTAGGACCTTTCTATCCTTATAACTCACCTAATTTTACCACAAATGTTTACTCTGAGTGAAGCGAAGTGAGACAAATGAGACAGTATAAAAAAGAATATTCGAAATTTTATCGATATATTTTGATATACTAAAATCATGGCTAATAATAGTACCTGCATTTATTGTGGTAAACCTGCTAATACTCGGGAGCACATCCCACCAAAGCAGTTCTTTAAGGGTGTCCCAGACAGATCACTCATAACTGTTCCATCCTGTAAAGCGTGTAATGCCGGATTTCAAAAAGATGAGGACTTTTTCAGGCAGTTCTATGCTTCAATGCTCATGGCTCGATCGTCAGAGGCAAAGAAGTTGATGGAGGGTGAAATATCACGCTCAATACTTCGAACACCTGCTCTTGGTCACCAAATGTTTAGTCAGATGAAGTTAGTAGACGCATACACCAAATCAGGTTTGTATAAAGGAAAAATGACAATGTACTCGGTTAGCGACTTAGACAAAACAAGGATTGATCGAGTCGTCACGAAGATAATCAAAGGATTATTCTTTCATGAGTTTCATCAGACAATCCCAGAAGACTGGGTAATCAAGATAATTTGGATTACTCCGCAAGTCGAAAAGGAACAAAAACTAGATGAAATGGCAAAAGAACCATACTGGAGAGTTATCAAAGAAGACACTTTTGCCTACTGGATGAATTATGTTCCACAGACGTTCCAATCTGCCTGGTTATTGGATTTTTTCAAAATTCCACTCTTTTACGTTTTGGTTGTGGACAAAAAGACAGCTCACGAGGAGTATGACAAAATGTGTACACCTTAGAGGTGGATTCCTATTTACACCTTGGGTATTTTGATTGAGCAGGTCGGTCTAGGACTTCAGATATTTACTATAAATAACGTGGTCGATATGATAATAATGATCGGGTAAGTCAGCCTCTTTTTTGTATCCAATTGACTCATAAAATTTACACGCTTTCCAATCACTACCCGTTTCCAAAAATATTTTATGAGCTCCCAGCTTAGCCCCAAACTCTTCTGCTTTTAGCATTAAGGCTTTCCCGATTCCTTTCCCTCTCTCACTTTCATCAACAATGAGTGCTCCCACATGTAAAACCCCGGATTCAAATTTTCCTGAAATTGTCCCAACGATTCTCTTACCGTCCAACGCCTTGAATCTAAATTTGCGTTCTTTCCATTCTACTCTTTTACCAAAATGTTCAAAATCAACCCCATGCCAGGTTTCCTCGTTAAAAGCTTTTACTGAATTTTTTGATGTTCTAATAATTTTTATCATTTTATTAGCTGAGCAGGCCGGTCTAGAAACTTTCTATCATTATAACTCAAGGCGAAATGAGACAGTATAAAAAATTATTTTCTGGCGAGTATCTTATTAAAAAATTTATACTTTTTTCTTTGATACAATCTTAAATATTTTCCGTTCATGCTCTTTTTAAGCTCTTCGTATTGAGTGAGCAACTTTTTGTTGTTTTTAAGATCTCAAATATTTTAATTTGTTGTTTCATTGTTGAGGAATTAAGATCTGTCAAATAAAATTCAACTGAACAACCACTCCTTGTAAAATTCCACTCAATAAAGGTTTCATGTTTACTTTTGGGTTTACAAAAGAGTTTTGTCAATCTAGGAAGGTATTTATTAAAATCCTTTGGTTCAGAAAAAGCATAAATATCCAAGTCTTTTTGTCCGGCTATACCCAGAGCAGAGGCGCCCATGTACACTACTTTTAAATCAGGGTAAATCTCTTTAACAGATTGAATTATATTTTCTGCGATTTTTTGTACCTTCTTATCAAAAAGGTATATTTTTACCCTCTTACTTGCCGGAATCTTTTCAAGATATCTTTTTTGGTCTTTTGTCAACATGATCAGATTTTACTATTTTTTGTTTTTATTCTACTTTCATTTATAACAAATTTAATAAACTCAATTGTTTTCACTTTTGAACTCATTTTCTTGCCATATTGCCAGTTTTCCGCTGCCTGGATTAAATCATTCCATTGTTTATATTCTTTTTTTACCCATGAAGCGGAAGTTTTTTTTGAAGCAAGGGAATTACAGATGACTGTGTATAAAATGCGGCACAAGTTTAAAACAACATACGACTGATAATGATCATTGTTCAGGTAATTTGGATCAGTTATTTTGGGTTGCCATTCTTTAAATAAGTCTTTTATACATGCCTTTTGTACATCAACAATATCAATTGGTTTAACTAACTTTCTAAAGTTTTTGCCTAAAAGAGTAATACCTTGTTTATAAAGTAAGTAATTGTTAATTAACCATTCATTTCCATAGGTTGCTTCAGGATAAAAAACACCTTCTCCAAAATATGGTCTGGGTGTTTTTGGTGGCAGGATGTTTTTAAGCATATCAGACGGAATATATGAACATTCAATGCGCTTAGCCCACTTTTTATTTTGTTTTTCAATCTGAAAGTGTAATTGTTTAACTAATTTAAGTTCATCTGGTGTAGCTGGTTTGTTCAATATTGCCACAAGGTCTATATCACTGCTTCCTGGATTAAAGTCGCTACATGATAAAGAGCCTGTCAGATATAAACCAATTAAATTATTTCCAAAAATTCCCAGCAACCCTTTTTCGAACGAACCCAATATTTTATTTATGTCTTTATACGGAGTGGTTTTTTTCATGGACGAAACGCTAATATTATATTAGGCTTATATGTTAGCATTCAAGACAAAACTAACCAATTCTTACAAAAATTTAAAGGAAATACTTGGCTTTTTGAATTATTTCGGTCAATTGGGCGCCTGTTTTGCTGAGCAGGTCGGTCTAGGGCTGTTTTCTATAGCTTCTTTAATAGTATTTTATCACCTTTAATCAATGCCTCTTTCTTGACTAGTGACCACTGTTTCAATTGCCACTCACGCTTCATAGCTTCTTGCCGAGTTGAAAATAATTCTGAATAAACTAATTTAAAGGAATTGAAGTATCTAATATATTTGGCAGATTTGGAAGATTTATTTTTGTGTTCCTGAATTCGTTTTTCTAAATTATTCGTCTGACCGATGTAAAGAGTATTAAATGAGGTGCGAAGGATATAGACAAAATAATTCATTTAGATCGTCCCTCGATTCGCTTCGCTCACTCGGGATGTTCGACTTTTTTCTCCCCACCACTTTCTAAGATCGAAGGGCCATGGCTGTGAGCGAAGTCACGAGTTCACGAGTGACAAGTCGAACAGCTGCGGGGTTAGGATTCGAACCTAAATTAACGGGTTCAGAGCCCGCTGTGCTACCATTACACCACCCCGCACCATCTCAATTCTATCAAATTTTGAGCCTAGAAACAAGAAAAATTTTATGATACTATTTTGGTATGAAGATGAA
>CAYISL010000051.1:0-4581 GCA_964366075.1 uncultured Candidatus Saccharibacteria bacterium | reverse complement strand
ATCCTTTCTCACTCGCCCGTTTTTTTGAAAGAGAATACTATAGCGATATGAAACTTCTAAGGGTTAACTCAGTCAATCGTTATGCCCGAGCCAGCGAGTATATTAAAGAAATACAGCAACAAATTGCCGTTCTTCTGAAAAAGGGATATGCTTATCAAACTAAAAATGGCCTATATTTTGAAGTCAAAAAATATAAGGACTATGGCAAACTTAGCCGTCAAAATTTAGAAGCTTTGCGACCGGGCTGGAGAATCGAGCCAGATCCCTACAAAAAAGATCCATTAGACTTTGCCCTCTGGAAACTTGCTAAAGGCGGATCAACGCCGATGGTACGCAGATTAACGCGGAATAGTTACAAAAAGCCAGTTATTATTGATGGTGAGCCGGCGTGGTGGAGCCCATGGGGTTGGGGCCGGCCAGGCTGGCATATTGAAGATACGGCTATTACGCAAAAATTTTTTGGACCTCAGTATGATCTTCATGGGGCCGGCGTGGATTTAAAATTTCCTCACCATGAATCAGAAATCGCTCAACAAGAATCAGCTTCGGGTAAAAAACCTTTTGTTAAAATCTGGCTTCATGTTGGACATTTACTAGTAAAAAATAAAAAGATGTCCAAAAGTTTGGGAAATTTCATCACTATCAAAGATTTTTTGAAGCAATTTGGAAAAGTTGATGAAACTAATCTACTTCGTTGGATTATCTTAAGGCAACATTATCGCTCACCTGTCGATTATAATGAAAAAATAGCAAAGGGGGCAAAAAAATCGCTCGAAACGATTCAGGAGTTTTTAGAAAAATTGAGGATGGCCAAAGTAGCGAGTATTAAGTATAAAGTATTAAGTATAAAAATTGATGTAAAAAAATACGAAAATTTATTTAATCGGGCGATGAAGGATGATTTTAATACGCCCAAAGCTATTGCCACAATTTTTGAGCTTATTGCTTCTCTCCAAGATAAAATTTGGAAATTACCACCATCGCAAGTTAAAAAAATAGAAGTTTTTATTACCGAAAAATTAAAATTACTTGGTATTATTATCAAACTTCCCAAAATTCCTAGGAAAATAATGGTTTTATCAGCTCAACGGGAAAACTTAAGAAGTAATCAACAGTTTATTCAAGCTGACCACTTGAGAAAAAAAATAGAAGCACTAGGATATAGGGTAGAAGATACAACCTTTGGATCTTTGATCCAAAGGAAATCCTAAATCCTAGGCACTAAATCCTAAATTTTGGATTTAAAAAATTGGAATTTGTTTAGAATTTAGAGTCTCGAATTTAGAATTTAAATAAACAAGGAAATGCCCAAGAAGATAAAATATGAAGATTTCTTAAGGATACCGCCCCAGGATTTAGAAGCCGAGGAGTCTGTTTTAGGAGCGTTAATGCTTGACCCAGCAAGTATTATTAAAATTGCTGACATCGTCACTTCCTCTGATTTCTATAAACCCCAGCATCAGAAAATTTTCGAAGCAGCTTTAGAGCTTTATGAAAAACGAGAACCTATTGATATTTTGACGCTCTCCTCAAAACTTAAGGAAAAGAATCTTTTAGAAGAAATTGGCGGCCATAGTTATTTAGCTAATCTTATAAATAAAGTTCCAACTGCTACTCATATTGCCCAATATGCAAAAATTGTTAAAGAGAAAAGAACGCTGAGAGATTTAATCACGGCGGCTTTTGAAATCGCTCAAGAATCTTTTGATAGTGAATCTGATATTGAAGATTTACTTGATAATGTTGAACAAAAAATTTTCGGCATTTCCCAGAAATCTTATAGTCATCAATTTGTTCTTCTTAAAGACGAATTAATTCAAGCCTTTGAAAGAATAGAAAAACTCCATAAAGGAGAAAGAACGCTTCGGGGCATCCCGAGCGGATTTGAGAATTTAGATAACTATCTTTCCGGTTTCCAACGATCGGACTTAATAATCTTAGGAGCCCGGCCTTCTTTTGGTAAAACGGCTTTGGCTTTGGATATTGCCCGAGGTGCTGCTATTAAAGGAAACACAGTGGGGATTTTTTCATTAGAGATGTCGAGGGAGCAAGTAGTTGATCGCCTTATTGCTTCTCAAGCCAAAGTGCCGCTTTGGAAATTAAGAACTGGCAGATTAAGCGATGAGATAGAATTCGAAATGATCCAAGAAGCTTTAGATCAGCTCTCGCGCGCTCCTCTTTTTATTGACGATACCCCTTCTCCCAATATTATGCAGATGCGGACAATGGCCCGAAGACTTCAAGCCGAACACAATTTAAATCTTTTAATCGTTGATTATCTTCAGCTTATTCAACCCCGAACCCAGTTTGAAAGCATGGTTCAACAAGTTACAGAAATTTCCCATAGTCTTAAAGCTTTGGCTAGAGAGTTAGCTATTCCTATCTTAGCTGTTTCGCAGCTTTCTCGAGCCGTAGACCAAAGAGAAACTAAAATTCCTCGACTTTCCGATCTACGGGAATCTGGAAGTTTAGAGCAAGATGCAGATGTTGTGCTCTTTATTTACCGCAAAGATCGGGAACGCACCGAAGTTCCACCGGAAGAGCAAAACATCGCCGAAATTATTATTGCTAAACATCGTAACGGACCTTTAGGAGCAATAAAACTAAAATTCGATCCGGAAAAAGTAAGTTTCTATGAACTTGAGAAAACACCTGAAAGTAGCGAAGTTTAAATTTAAAAATGAATTAATATTTGTATGTTGCCGGATGAGATAAATAAACTTATAGAAGAGTTTTCTTCCTTGCCTTCAATAGGTCCAAGACAAGCCACGCGTTTAGCCTTCTATCTTTCTAGGATTGGCAAGCAGAAAAATTCTACCTTCGCGAAAGCCATCTGGGATTTAGAAAAGCTCAAGCCTTGTGCCAATTGTTTTTTCCCTCATGATAACAAAGGGCTTCTTTGCCCAATTTGTGTTAATCCTCAACGCCAAAAGGATACCATCTGCATCGTGGAAAAAGAAACTGATTTAATTTCTCTAGAGAAGACTTCGAAGTTTAAAGGCGTTTATTTTATTTTAGGAGAACAGACTAAAGACAATCCTCAAAATCTAAAACTGAAATTCTTAAAGGAAAGGATTAAAAAAGACTTAGGCGGTCAAGCTGAAGAAATCATTATTGCCATCAATCCTACTAGTGAGGGCGACCTGAGGGCTTTGTATCTTAAAGAAGAACTTAAAAATTTTGCTAAAAAAATAACCCGACTAGGCCGAGGTCTACCAACTGGCGGCGACATTGAATTTGCTGATGAGGAAACATTAAGTCAAGCCTTAGAAAATAGAAATTAATCTTTCTAATTTTAATTAAAAAAAGCCAAGTTCATTCCTGGCTTTTTTTTAGATATCGTTCGAGATAGCCTCCTATACTCTGGTAGCCCCAAATTACTGTTGGAAAAAGCAACAAGACCACCAGATAAGCCGGCAGATAAACCAGACCGTTTGTAGTATGTTTTTGTAACCACCAAGTGGACATCCAGATCGCTACTACAAAAAACTCACCGAACATTTTTTGTTTGCCGTATTTACTAGAGGCAACATTTAACCCCTTTATTATGCCTATTGCTGCACCCACAATCAAAATCAACTCTGCCCCAAGCATAAAGTAAATTAAGATATTCAATAAAGAAGGAGTAAGACTTTCCGGAAATTTCAATGGTTGCTGTAAAATTAAAATAAGAAAGGGGCAAATAAGGATCTTATCTCGCAATCTATCCAAGAAAGCCCCGGCCTGACTTTGAGTTCCAAATTTTCTAGCTATCCAACCATCTATCCAATCGGTTAGGCCAGCGCCCGAAACCAGACAGAGAATTAACCAGATCCTCCTTTCTAAATCAAAGAATGCCAGATAATTCGCCCAACCTGCCAATATCATCCCTGTTATAGTAATCACATCAGCGGCGTTAGTTTTGACCGCATTTAAAATATTCTTCAAGATCAGCCTCCTTTTTCAATTTTTAAAATGCCATCTTATCTTTTAAATGCCCTTTATCTCAGTAATTTTAACCTCAGTATAATATTGCCGATGGCCTTTTTTTTTCCGATAGCGAGTTTTAGAATGATACCGAAAAACAATTTTTTTCTTATCTCTGGCTACTTTCAAAATCTCCGCCTCAGCTAAAGCATTCTCAATATAGGGAGTACCAATCTTTACTTTATCACCCTCAGCCAGTAATAGGATTTTGTCGAAAGCAATCTTTGAACCTGCTTCCTTTGGAAGCTTCTCAATTTTTAATTTTTGACCAGGAGAGATTTTATATTGTTTCCCACCACTTGTAATTACTGCCAATTTCATATTTTTCCATATTACCCTGACTAAATATTAAAAGCAACAATGTTGCTAATAGCAACTAAAACAGTGAAATCTAAAAATAAGGTAGCAAATAAAATTAGATAACTTAAAACTCGCTCCCGATTAAAGAGGGCTTCGGCAATAACAATATTTAAAATATTTATAAGGAATGCAAAAATTAGGATGTAAAAAATGTAGTTTAAGTTTCCTAAAAGATCTATCCCCCGGTAAACGTCAAAGTGAATTACTAATGGCGTGTCTATCGAAGACAAATTAAGATAACTTATAATAAAGGCA